>NZ_SRYB01000049.1:0-20864 GCF_004793975.1 Lepagella muris | reverse complement strand
AAACCTTAAACTATAAACTTTAAACCACTGAAGTGCAGCTTGCGAAACTTCAGTTAGTAATAATTGAAGTCTAATTTGTTGTCAGTCCCTCATCTCGGAATAGGTCGGGACGGGGAAGAATCCGGAGCCTGATTTCTCCATATACCATGTGCTTGCGGGATTGTTGACATCCCAGAAAAGATGGAAGTAGACAGGCACTTTCTGAGAGTGTGCATCAACCCAGTTTCTTTGGAAATTCTTGTATAACGACGGATCTCCGATCTCAGCGACAGAAGCTTTGTAGATCGCATATTCGTCATAATAAGCTGTCTTCTGGATTTCAGAAAGATTTTCATCTGAATATACGATGCAGGCATCATATCTGTTTCCATCGATTTTAGACCAGCTGCCGAGGTCGGACAACGACAGGCAGTCTTTGATCTTGACCGCTTTCTTGGGATTCCCGACAAAAGTATCTCCGAATTTCGGACCGTTGCCGACGTTGAGGCTGTTGCGGAGTATACTGTTGTCCTGCAATACGCCCACAAGACCACCGCACTTACCGTTGGAAGCCTCAATGTTGCCGGTATTGAGACATTGCGACACGATGACTGCATTCTCCTTGAAATCGGTGCAAGTCTTTGTGAGAGCGTTTAGACCTCCGACAAATGCGGCTGATGAACCCAACACGATGAATGGTACAGCCGCGCCTCCTGAGGCAATGGCACCCCCGACAATAGCCACGGTGCTTGCCAGGATGGCGACACCGCCTATGACTTGATGCACAATCTCACTCGTGTGGTGTATGTGCTCAAGTTGTTCCATGCGTTCGATTCGTGTTTCATTAATACGATCGTTAAACCGCTCATCATTCTCACCAGTCTCATAATAGTCGAGAGTGGCTTGCACGGCATTGTTGTAGGATGATGTTATAGGGAAGGCATTGAAATTAGATATTGACAATGAATAGCCACTACGCCATGCCGCCATCTCGTTGCTTATCTCTTCCGATTCCTTGACCGCCACTTCATTTATAGCTGCGGTTAGCTCTTCCTCTACCTCCGGATTGAGTATCTCATGCAGACCGAATCCCCAGAGTATGCGGTCAGCCTTGTTCAACACGGAGTCAATCAGGACTTCGCTCACCTTGATTATGGCGGCTGCGACTTCAGAAGAAGCCTCCACCGCCTCTTCGACGATAGCCATCAAGGGACCTGCCACCGACATCACCATTTCGAGCGAAGCCACCACACATTCCGCTATATTGAGGGCTGTCCATTCCCTTGGATCGCCGATCTCGGCAATTATTCCGGCTGTCGGACCATTGCCGGAGTTGGCGATTCGGGCATAGTTTCCGCAATAATGCACGATAGTGTTGTTGCCACCGAGACCGAGCACTCCGGCAGTGTGTGATCCGGATCCTTTAACATGACCGTAGTTGTGGGAGATTGCAATTGATCCCCAGCTTGTCTTTCCGACAACTCCGGAGCAATAGGAATGTCCGTCGATGTTGCCGGTATTTATTGCATTGTGGGCTACCGCCACGGATGTATTGCCGACTATTCCTGCTACATAGTCATTTCCGGAGATGTTGCCCTTGTTAATCGCACCGTAGCAGCCGAATTGTGCCTCTCCGCACATTCCGCCGACGCTATTCGTGCCGGATACATTCCCGTTGTTGGCACACCAACGGAGGAAGGTATTGTTGAAGAGGTAGGCATCCCCTTTCGAGGCATCCCCCTTTACACGGGTACTGCCTATGATTCCGCCTACACCGTCGGCACCGCTGACCGTACCCTCATTGCGGCAGGCAGTAAGGAATGATATGCCTGAACCTCCGACGATACCTCCCACTCCGATTCCGGAATTTCCGTTGTCGGAACTGTTATATTGTATGGCTCCGGCTATGTCTGCCTTATTGCGGCAGGATGTGACGTAGAGTGTGTCGGCGGCACCGATCATTCCTCCGGCTCCGGAATATTCGCTTGTGATAGTGGATGAGTTCTCACAATCGTTGATGACTGTGCGTGAATATCTGGCGGCACCACCGATTATTCCACCCACGTTGTATGATCCCCTTATGTCGGAGTCAGAGCTTCGGCAGCTTCCGAGAAGTATGGCGGAGTGCATGTCGGCACATCCGATTATTCCTCCTACGGCGAAACTATCCTTACCGCCTGTGATTGAACTTTTCTCTACGCTACAGTTGATGAGCGAGGAGTCGCCGTGGTCGTCACCTGCCGCGATGACAGCACCTGCAACGGCACCGACGGCAAAGTTGCCACTTAATTCGGAATCTTTCACTGCAACCCCGTCGATGACAGCATTGTGCAGGTAGCCGAACAGACCGATTCCTGCGCTTGACTTGCGGTCGCACCATAGTCCGGAGATCTCATTGCCGAGATATACACCACAGAAGGGGGTATTGGTGTCGGCACCTATCGGATACCATCCGTAACGCTGGTCGCACATTATGGAGGCGCGATACATGTTGATCGGCACTGTCTGCCGGAAATATGTGGATGGCGTGATCTGTCTGTTTGTGTCATGGTTGTTGACAAACAACATCAGCAGGAAGAGATGCTCGTAGCTTGAGATTTCGTAGGGGGCATCCTTCGTGCCCTTTCCGAACATACCCAATTGCCTGTTGTAGTCCTGGCAGATGCGGATGCCGTTCTTTCCCGACACCTCAATTTCACATCCCAGCCCAATCTCTGCCGTAGGGAATTTTTCGACAAGTTCGGCAATCGCCTCATTTGACTGTGTGGGATATTCAAAATATAGCAGCCGGTATTTCCCCTCCTTAAGACCGTTGAAGAACCGGAATTTACCGGCTTTCATATTTTCGGGGTCGCATTTTCTGGAGATAATGGATCCATCGGGAGTCATTATCTTGCATACTAATTCTTCCGGTTGAATGTCGGATTGGAATTGATCTATGACAAAATCACGGAATTGCCCGATATATGAATCTTTCTCTTCCGGGAGGTCATTGCCGGATGAATCGGGGAAATTGTTGTCATCGTTGCAGGCGGATGCTGCGAGAGCAAGGATAGCCGGTAGCATCAGAAGCCTGAAAAATCGGATTAGTTTGATCATGTATTGTTAAGTTTTGAATATTAAAAACACCGATAACATGCCGGCATGTAGTATCAGGACAAGTTCTCGGATTATTTTTGAATGTAAAATTAACCAAAAGATGATTTAAGGGAGTAATAATCGGGATATAAAATGTGGATATTAGCGAAAAATCTGAAAATTATGTGTGTAGATAGGAATATGTGCGTATATCCACATTGTTTTGCCATCGCAGGCAGTGGGATTAAGGGATAATTCACATAAAATATAGGGTGAATTACGGGATAAAATAAAGGATATAGGAAGTATAAAAAACGGAATAAATTTGTAGGATTGGACAAAGATTTTTAATTTTGTTATCAATTATGGAGTGGTTCAAGGATGAATTAGATTTGGTGTTTGCCGGTACATCGCTTTCGATGATAGTCGTCAGTGTTGTCTGTGCGCTGGTGAGGTGGTTTCATGTGTGTGCCCCTTATCAGCACAATCCTTCGTATTATTATCCGGCACGCCCTATGGTGACGATGTTCTTCCTCAGCCAGCTTCTTTACATACCAGTGGTACTCCATCCGTCAGATCCGGTGACACTTCTGTATGTGCGTCCGCTCCCCTTACTCCTTATGACGGCCTTCGTGCCGTTGATACTCATCCGCTTCTTCAAGGCTTCGACCTCGAAGAGAAGTGGGGCGACTACATTGGTGGGTCTCATTCCGGTGGTCATGGCTGTTATTCTCGAAATTATTGTCATCTGTGGAGGTGGGACGTTTATTCTGTCGGGAAGCAGGATGTATATGGCAGTGGCTGGATTGGTATGTTTTGTGCAAAGTTGCCTGATGCTGAAGTTTATGATATGGCTTATGCGTCGGGTGGAGCGTTATCAGATGGATGAATATTCCAATGAGGGGGATTTTCCGTTTAAGTTTGCTAAAAAGTTGCGGGTCTATCCAATGATGATGGTGGCATTATGTTGGGTTATATTTTTCACAGGCAACAGGATATTGCTATGTTGTGTGTGGCTAGTGTTCTGTGTGCTGGCAGTGTTTTATACTATTACGATTCTTCATCCGCAAAGAGGTGTGATTGAGAATGCGAGGGAGTATGGAGATGGAGTATCGGAAGATATTGAGCCGGTTTGCCAAGATGTAGCGTTGCCGGATATAATATCGGCAGATACTGAACCTATTGAGGGTGATGTCTTATCTGAATGGGTGCTTGATGAAGAGGTTAGACAGAAGGTACTTCAGTATGTCGGGGAGCATTATCTTGATCCACATCTGACCCGCCGGGGGCTTATCTCACTGTTTGACTACGGACAGCGCACGGATGCCGGGACTGTTATTTCCCATTACGGTTTCTATGAGATGGTTAATACGTTCCGACTCGAACATGCAGCCTGTTATGCACGTCTGCATCCCAACGAGACAAAGGAATCCGTGGCACAGGCATCGGGATTCCGCGATCGATTCGCGATGCGTCATGCAGAGAAGAGAATAGGGAGAGGGAATCCCGACCTGCTCGAAGGCTTCACCCCCCGCCTCTGACATTTCCTTCGGCATCATGATTATAGAATGAAGTTGCCTATCAGTCCTCTTCATATAAGTGGGTCTAAGGTCAGGGGTCTGAGGTTTGCTGATTGATTTGAACTATAATACTAAGTAATATCTATAACGCTATGAGTAAATACATTTTTTCATTGCTTTTGTGCATGTCGTTTTTTGCAACGCATGCAGCCAATTCTTATTTGCTGAAATCTCCTGATGGGCATATCAGTGTGGAAATCAATACCGGCAAGAATATCGGCTACACGATAATCAACGGTGAGAATCGATTGCTTGATGGAGGGGCAATCTCAATGACCCTTGATGATTGGACTGTGCTTGGCAGTAATCCACGGGTGGCGAAGGTCATGCGAAAGTCAGTGTGTGATACGATCACGCCTCTTGTACGGTTTAAGACTGCTAAGGATTGATTTCATGGACCGCTCTGACCAATGGATGGTAAATTTCTATGAGACTATGGCGAAAGAGGCAGCACGCAATCATATATTCATAGATTTTTACGGCGCCTTAAAACCTGCGGGACTGGAGTATCGCTATCCCAATATATTGACTTATGAGGGAGTTCGGGGCATAGAGTATAACGGAGGGTGCGAGCCGGGAAATACGATATAGCTCCCATTCATACGTAACTCGGTGCGACCTATGGATTTTACACCGGGGGCTCTTGTCAACTGCCAGCCGGAACGTTACGGGGCGTCCTGGACAAACCTTGCTTGCAAAGGTACGCGAGCCAATCAGCTTGCGATGTATGTGCTGTTTGAGACCATGTTAAGACGATTTCATCAAAGTCTTAATATGGCCTGTCTGATATATTGTCATTGGAAATATATGCAATTGATTAAATCACGGACAGAGAGTATGTTTCTGTTACCCCGGTGGATTCGGGGTTATATGTTGTTAATTACTGATAATAAGATTGATAATACGGTCAGTATGGGCTCATTCGCATATCTCTCATACCGCGATTTCAATGTTCTTCAACATTCTGAGATGTTTCTAAGTGCAGAGGTACTAATATTTCAGTAATATCCAATAGAACACCGTGTTAAAAATGCTTTGCGCTCATGAAATGGATCATTTTTAGAGTGTGTAGTTCAAGACCATCTAACAGGTAGGCAATCGGATGCTCCACTCACAGTTGAAAACGGTGCTTTACACCCCTATTACCTGCAATATGGGCTCTCCAAGCACCTTTTCTATCTGCGATATGGTTTCAATCGTGAAATTGTGAGTGCCGCGCATCCACTTGCTTATCTCCGACTCTTTTTTATCAAGCATTGACGCAAGGTCTTTTTGCCGCAATCCGCGCTGTTCAAGAGGTAGATTTCGGCAAGGAGCCAATGGTGGCAGAGCCTACTCCTTTATACAATATAAATGTTGGTACATTTCATCGCGGGGCATATCGCCCAGCAGGTCTATGAAATACGATAAGGCGGTCAGCAAGGATGTTGGCCGCCTTATCTTGCTTCACTTAATGGCTAAATTTATGGCTAATATGATACTATTTGCACCCAATCAGGCGTTTATCTCAAATAAAATCATTAACTTTGTGAAAATGAAACGCCATTTCAATACACATATTGAAGGTATTGACCTTAAATTTTGGCACGACTTGATAGAAAGCCGTGGTATGCTTATTGCGTTCAATAGTTATGAAAGCATGAAAATGTCTGCTTTCAATCTTGTTTAACATCGGAATAGTTCATGGAGAAGTTCAATACATACATCAATCATATCGAACCGGAGTTTTGGCGGGAGCTATGTGTCAGGGAGGGCGAGTTGCGCCACTTTGAGAAAGGTGAGGCATTTGTCCTTGTCGGTTGTGTGGCGCGATATATCGGTTACATCCAGTCCGGCACCATGAAGTATGTTGCTTACTCAGCAAAGGGTGTGGAACATGTTGTCGGTATGCAGTCTGACGGTGAGTTTATCGCTGATTTCCCGTGGTCGCTATATGGTAGAAAGGCGAGGGTATCTATCGTGGCTGTTAAGCCAAGTGATATTTATTGCTTCCCTACAACGAAAATTAAACTGATGATGGATGCTGACCCTGAAATGCAAGTAAGGGTGATGCACTCGACGGAAGCAATCCACAATACCCTCTACGACCGCTACCTTGACCTGCATTGCAAATCACCACAGCAGCGGTATGATGAACTGTTGAGCACCTATCCCGACATCTTCACATGGTTTTCGCTCAAAGACATCGCTTCATTCCTCGCCGTCACCCCCACACATCTTAGCCGACTGAGAAAAAATTCCAAAATTCAGTGATAAAAATAAAAACTCTCAACATTTGTTGAGAGTTTTTATTTTTATATGTCGTAACTTTGCAATTAATCAAGAAATAGGAAACAAGCAATTATGAATAGATTAGGTCTATACTTTCTGGCGTTATTGCAGATTTTGATAATTTGTTCTTGCAATAATAATGGCGATGAGCCAAAGCCTGAACCAATCAGATTCGCCAACCAAGAGTATTCAATCCGTCTGGGTGTAGGCACAAATATCTCATTTGTTGACGGTGGAGGCGTATATGAACTTTCTGCCAGCAATCCTGAGATATTGGGGAAATATGGCATTGATATCGAAACAAAGAATCTACTCATTAATCCGGCAGCAACCGGACAGTCTTACTTGACAATAAAAGATGTGATTGCAGGAAGCTCGGTGACACTCAACATAACGGTCGAGGATTTCTATATGTCATTCCGTATCGATGAAATAGAAGGTATAAATACGAATGAATATTTCGATATAGGCAGAGAAATAAGGTTTGTCAAGGATGCTGAAAACACCAAATCTATATTAATCATGCATCAGGATATACTTGATTATCACTGGCTCACAATAGGCGAAGGCATATTCGACATATCTCGAAGCGAGACCGGGATATACTCGATGCACATGTCTCTCCACAGCAGTCATAATGAAGAGTTTATGGCATTTGAGTACACAATGAGTGGAGATGCAGGGTATATGTATATATTTGACCATTGGTTCGGTTACAACTGGCCACAAGCTACAATGTCTGGAAGAACTCTCCCAGTAGAAAGGTGTAGGATGATTCTCACGGATACATTTAATGGTTGTAAAATCACATGTACTTTACAGCCCTTCCGGTGATAAATCATCATGCACTTTTAAACGTAATATGAACTTGACTTACGGATTGATATACGTGTTTGTCATACGTGTTAAATGACATCAAAAAGCGTTATTCAACTTGTATAAAAAGTTATACAATATATTTCCCCAAATAAATCTTAGCCGGCTGAGAAAAAATTCCAAAAATCAGGGATAAAAATGCCCGGTCTCAACATTTGTTGAGAGTTATGTCGTAGTTCTGTTGTAATTTTACCGTATTGAAGCAAAGTGGCTTCTTTATTAGACATTAAATCATTTAAACAACTCTCACATGAAAAAATCTTTCTTGGTATTTTTGAATACATTATTGGGAGTCCTATTGGCAAATTCCCAAACCGGCCTATGGTCCGGCGATCTCGAAGTAATGGGCGTGAAACTGCCTCTTGTATTTCATTTGGACGACAATAACCCAACCCTTGATTCGCCGGCTCAAGGCGCAAGGGGTGTCCCAATACAAATTAAGAGAATCGGGACCGACAGCCTATCAATCACTGTTCCCTCAATTAGGGCGACGTTTAGAGGAAAGTATGAGAGTGAACATATCACAGGCCTTTTTACCCAGAACGGTTTTCAAGTTCCACTTGTCCTTACTCCCGGAGAGAAAACATTACATAGACCACAGACCCCTAAACCACCTTTCCCCTACGGACAGGAGGAAGTGAGTTTCTCAAACGGAGACGCGGTTTTGAAAGGTACGCTAACCTTGCCTGAAGGCTACAGCCGTGAGACTCCGGTTTTGATTATGATCACAGGAAGCGGACTTCAAAATCGAGACGAAGAGATTTTTGAACATAAGCCGTTTGCGGTCATTGCCGACGCTTTGGCCAGAAATGGCATTGCATCTTTACGTTACGATGACCGTGGATTTGCCGAATCAACCGGTGACGTCGTTAACTGTACAACAGCCGACCTTATGAATGATGCTTTAGCCGGTATCAATCTATTGCGACAGAAATTCAATAAGGTAGGTGCGCTCGGTCATAGCGAAGGAGGGACCATATCCTTAATGCTTGGAGCCGACAATAAGGTCGATTTCATTGTAAGTATGGCCGGGATGGTGATTTCTGGCAAAGAAACACTGTTAGATCAGAACCATTATACTCTCATTCAAAACGGTTATGACCAACAGACAGTTGACGAATACTGCGACCTCCTTTCTCTTGCTTTTGACAATAATAATTCTGTATCACAGAAATTGGAATCATCAACTTTGCCGGCTGAATTAAAACAGAATCTAAGGATGGTAATTCAGCAGTCAAAGACCCCATATATGCAATACTTCATATCTATAAATATCATGAATCGTTTGCCAGACATTACCAGCCCCGTTTTGGCATTGAATGGGACAAAGGATATCCAGGTATCTTATGAAAAGAATCTGGGCGCATTAAGCAAGGGCTTGCCTTCAAACATCCATAATAAGATAATCCCCCTTGATAATCTAAATCATATATTCCAGAATTGCAAAACCGGCTCTTTAAAAGAATACGCAACAATTGAAGAAACGGTTTCTCCAGAGGTATTAGAGATAATCACCCAATGGGTTAAATCACTTAATAAGTGAGTGGCATAACTCATTTAGGCGACATCATTATATCATTATTAAACTACAAATTACAATGAGACTCAAAGATATAATTCTTACCTCAAGAAAAGTATTATCCATATTGTTGGGGATTGCAGCTTCTGTTTGCTTGGTAGCTTGCAGCGATGATGAGCCGAAAGATAGGTCGGAACTCATCACAATGTGGGTTTCGGCAGAAACTACCACCGTCTATGATGAGTGGTTGGATTCAGACCTTGAATGTATGCTTGTAAAATTCAGCCCAAATTCAGAATGGGAGCCTATGCCTATGGGCAAGATTCAAGGTTTCACCTACGAAGATGGAGTGGAATATGAACTGAGCGTATATCGCACCACTCTCGCCAATCCTCCCGCCGACGGACCGATATACACCTATCGTCTTGACCGTATCATCAGCCGGAGTGTAGTTACGGTTTACACCCAAGGTCTTGATGACTACATTGAGGTTCCGGCCGAAGGAAAGGATTTCAGCATCGAATTCACCTCCAATTCACCATGTGAAATTGCACGAATAGTGGGTAGCATTTTCGGGGATGTCTCTTTGCAGAAAAAATCCGACAGCAACTACTCGCTTCTGCTGAAGATACCGGAAAACATAGGAATGGGGCGCGTAAAGAAAATCAGTCTGAGGTTCGGCAACGGAGAGGAGAAGAATATCGGTATATGGCAAATGCCGCGTAAATTCAACGCTTCAGAGACATTTGAGATGCCATATTCAGGTTGTCTTGGCTATATGATAGGCTCTGACGAATCAAATTACGGCAAGATTCGCAATGTCAGGATTGTTGGAATGTTAAACACAAATGACTGTTATTATCTTAAACGAATCCTCGAATCAAACGGGTATCAAGGTAATGGCGAAAAACCGGAATACACCATTGATTTGAGCCAAAGCGGTTTCGTTGCCGGAAAGGAAAGCCACTACAGCGATTGCAACATTTGCAATGTGCCTTCGGACTATCTGCCTACCGTGTTTACCAATGACGTGCCTGCGGGTGTTTTCACATCCAACAAGTATCTCACTGAGGTTATACTTCCGGAGGGAATCGAGATGATTGACCCCAGTGCGTTCAGCCACTGCACGGCTCTTACAACTGTTAATATTCCCTCAAGCTGCACAGAAATCGGCAGCAATGCCTTCAAGTCATGCGAATCATTGAAAAATGTATTGTTTCCATATATATCGCAGGACATTGACCTACCTCATCTACAAAAAATCGGTCAGTATGCGTTTTACGGCACTGGCCGTCTTAATAGTTTTGTGCTGCCGGAATCTTTGAAAGTTGTAGAGACAACATCTTTAAGTTTTTATGTCGATAAACTTTTCTGTTTGACAGAAGAACCGCCTGTATGGGAAATTCCGGGTAACGCCGGATATGTGCTTGGACCCAAACCTGACGGATGCACGTTGTATGTGCCTTACGGTTGTAGCGAGGCATACAAGGCTTCGGAGAAATGGGGCAAATTCAAAATAGTGGAAATGCCTGAAGATAAATGGTGGGAAATGATACCTTAATTCATAAAAACAAACAGCTTAATAATACCAAACCCTGCGGCTCCCGGCGTGAAAATGTCGGGAGCTGTCGTTAAAAGATATTTCTGACATAAAGTTTAACAACCCAAAAATCAAGACAATGAACAAGATTTTGATTGTAGATGCCTCCGCATCCGACGGTAGAATCATGTCAGGTCTGCTTACGCGGGCCGGTTATGACCCTGTTGTTACGGAGAGCATTGAAGCCGGGAAAATAGAGGCGGCGAAGCTGCCACCCGGCGCGGTAATCGTCACAGCATTGCGACTGAATGACGGTACCGCATACGAGTTAATTAACTGGCTGAAGGTCGAGAGAGTTTCAATATTTTGCGCCAATTAGGTATTGAGCAGAAAAATTCTCTGAAAACCAATGATTTTTCAGAGAATTTCGTCGGGCTGATAGACCCTTTAGTGACCCCGGAGAGATTTATCTCACATAGGGTTAAGTGTATTGTCTATCAATATTTTAGGTTTTTCAAAAATCATGGGTGTTCCCTTTTTGCACACCCGGACATTTCAATGTTCTTCGTATATCGACAACGCAAATTTAGCGATAATAGTCTGATTTCCGGCTATTTTCGGTGTTAAAAATTGTCATCGGTTGCCACCTCTGAAACAACGGTAGATGTATTACAAACTAAAGTATCCTCCGGTCTTTTTAGAACCTCGGTATTCAATTACATTCAGATCTACCAATATTTTCAATGACCGCATTATGGTTCTGAGACTTTTCTCAAATTCATCAGCTAAAGCAACCGCACTTATTCCCGGAGAAGATGCAATGCGATTATAGATTAACTTTTCAGTACCTTTTATCGTGTCATTTATCGTGTCATTTATCGTGTCATTTATCGTGCCATTTATCGGGTCATTTATCGGTTCATTTATCGGTTCATTCTTATGACCCGATAAATTCGGGCGCATGAATGTTACCCTAACAACACCCATTTCATCAGTGACTGTCGGCTGAGGAAGACCTGCGAGTTCACACTCCTCGAATATCATAGCCAGTCCTCTTCAGAGCATACCGCACAATGTTTCCATCCCTCGGTCAAGTTGCCCGGTGGTTTCCTTAAATTCAACGTCAACGCCTTCATGATTTTTGGCGAGTTGCATTATGTAGTCTAAATCAATAATCATAAAATCGGAGCATTACGATATGCAAAGTTAATCATTTTCTCTCAAAAACAGGCTATTTATAGCCATTGATTACACTGGTGAAACGCCACTGAGGTGTAACGGCGCGGTTTTGCTATGGCAACAAAAAAAGGATAGCTGTTATGCTATCCTTTTTTCAGTGACCCCGGTGGGGCTCGAACCCACGACCCAATGATTAAGAGTCATTTGCTCTACCAACTGAGCCACGGAGTCATTGTATTGCAATTCGGTGTTGGTGTTGTTTCCGTTTTGCGAGTGCAAAGTTAGGCATATATTTTAGATTGTGCAAATTTTTCGGTAAAAAATTTATGATTTTTTTCAAAAAAGATGATTTGCAATGTTTTTTTTGAATAAGATAGTGTTATTATCACAATTTTTAACTACCTTTACACGATATTTCCACAGTCTGGGTAAGCCGGTGGCGATATTATGCGAGAACGACACCATCAAACCCAAAATAAAATAACGATAACACTCATAAACACATAGAATTAACCATTAATAACAATCAAGTTATGAACAACAAAGTTCTTTATCTTGCTTTGGGCGTAGCCTTGATGGGCACAACGAGCTGCTCTAAGAAGCTCGGTGAGTTCCAGAGCAACTATTTCAACACCACTCCGACTCCTCTCGAGACAGTTGGTCAGAACGTTCCCGCTACCATCACAGGTAACATCCCTGCAAAATTCATGGTAAAGAATGCGAAAGTTACCGCTACTCCGGTTCTTGAATATGCAGGTGGCTCAGTCCAGGGTACTCCCGTAGTTCTTCAGGGTGAAAATGTACGTGCAAACGGTCAGGTAGTAAGCTACAGCAACGGTGGCACAGTTCAGATCCCGTTCAACACAGAGTACAAGCCTGAAATGGCAGAATCCAATCTCTATCTTGATTTCCAGGTTGACCAGAACGGCAAGCTCTACGGTCTTCCCCGTGTAAAGGTAGGCGACGGTGTGATCGCAACTTCCACACTTGCTTCAGCAGCTACTGTGACTCCGGCTCTTGCTAAGGATAAATTCCAGAGAGTCATCAACGAGAAATATAACGCTGATATCCGCTTCCTCATCAATCAGGCAAATATCCGTAAGAACCAGATTGACGCCGCTGACTATGTGGATCTCAACAAGCGTCTTCAGGAGGCTAACGCTGCCGCTAACCAGGAGATCGCAGGCGTAAACATCAATTCTTACGCTTCACCTGACGGTACACTCGCTTTCAATACTGAACTCGCTGAGAAGCGTGAGAAGAACACTACCAAGTTCATGGAGAACCAGCTTAAGAAGGACAAGATCACTGAGTTTGGTGAGCTGACTTCTTCATTCACTCCCGAAGACTGGGAGGGCTTCCAGGAGCTCGTTTCAAAGAGCAACATCCAGGATAAAGACCTTATCCTCAGTGTTCTCAAAATGTATAAGGACCCTGAGCAGAGAGAGAAAGAGATCCGCAACCTCTCAAGCGTATTTGATGAGCTTGCTGACCAGATTCTTCCCCAGCTGCGTTATTCTCGTATCCAGGCTTCTATTAACGTGATCGGTAAGAGCGATGAGGAGATGATCCAGCTCTTCAACACTGATCCTTCCAAGCTGACAGAAGACGAGATCCTTTACGTTGCTACTCTCACTAACGACAACACTCGCAAGATGGAGGTTTACCAGAAGGCTTCTCAGGTATATCCCAACAGCTATCGTGCATTCAATAACCTGGGTCTTACCAAATATGAGGCCGGTGACTATGCAGTAGCCAAGAGCGCATTTGAGAAGGCTAAGAAACTTGATCCCTCTTCTAAGGAGGTTGACATGAACCTTGGTCTTATCCAGCTTCTTGACGGTAACTACAACAAGGCAAACGAACTTCTCGGTGCAGCAGCAGGCGTGCCTGAGACTTCTGACGCTCTCGGCGTATATTACCTGACTCAGGGTGAGGTTGCTAAGGCTAACACTGCTTTCGGCAATGCCAAGACCAACAATGCAGCTCTTGCTAAGATCCTTTCCAAGGACTACAGCGCAGCTCAGTCAGTGCTTTCAGCAGTTGCAAATCCTGACGCAACTACTTACTACCTGGCAGCTATCGTAGGTGCACGCACCAACAATGAGAGCGCAGTGCTCAGCAACCTTAAGAAGGCTATCAGCCTCGACAAGAATATGCTGAAACAGGCACAGAGCGACCTTGAATTTGCAAAATTCAATCTCAATAGCCTCTAATTTCGTCACAATGCGTCATGATGTATCATGATAAAACATGGTACATCATGATACATCATGAGATAATAATAACAACAAAAAACGCTTCCGGAAATTGCGGAAGCGTTTTTTGTTGTTGATTGGGTTGCGCGTCACAGTGCGCCTTGCTCGATGAGGGTGGCGATGCGGTCGATCATTGCATCCTCCTCGTTCTTGGAGGGGTTGAAGCCGGCTTTCATGTTCATGCCGAAGAAGCGTCCGAAAGTCTGCCAGAAGCCGGCACGGAAAGAGCCGAGAAACGCCTTCACGATATTAAATGAGCTTTGGTCGGTCTCACGGTTTATCAGTTTCAGAAGCACCTTGCCCTGACGTTTCGACATTGACTTCACCACAGGTTTATACTGCTCGAAGATATCCTTCTCAAGCTGCTTAAGATGTTTCTCCCGCTTCTTCTTGTCGGGTATGGTCTGGATATACTCGTATGTCTCACAAAGTGTGGAGAATGCAAGTTTGGCGTATGGCAGAGTCTTGCGCACGTCGCGCACGGTGCGCCAATAGAATTCCTCCTGTTTCTTATTCTTGAACTTCATCGGAGGGAATACGTAGAGATCGCGCAAGACGGTCATCCTCACGGTGTCGCCATATTCATCGACAAACCTGTAATACCCCTTCACAACCTTCACTTTCAGCGGAGGATACTCAGGAAGCTCCGAGATTTCGATTTTCGGTTTTTCCGCAAGAGAGAGCAGCGGCACGCCGGATAGTATCAACGTGGCTGCAAGGTGGCGTATGTGGAGAGATATTCCCATATTATTCCGGATGAGTGTTGAAGTCAAAGAATGTAAGGCGGTGTTTCAGGACACTGACTTATATTATAAACGTTTTGCAAAGTGTTAAAGTGTACGTAAGATAAGAATTGTTTCCGGTCCGAATCTCATCAGCGGGTCGATTATCGAAAGCCGCGGCGAGATTTCGCATGCCAGTTCTTTACCGCGTTCCTTAGCAGCATCAGATAGCGGAACCGACAGTATATCCCTGATGTTGAGGAAATCGCATATATAATTGTGGATTTCACGGTTGAAGTCGGCGAGCGGCTGCCCATAGCCGGAAAAGATCCTTTTCAGGTCGGGGAATATATATCGGAAGAAGGGAGCCCTTCCATAGGATGCTTCCAGCGCACCGAGATGGTTGTGCTGCCAGTCGGAATGCTCCGACAGTATGGCATGGCTCAATCTCCGCGACTGTTTAAGGATGGAGGCACCCCCCACGACTGCCACCGACAGCAGTATCTCGTCGCCGGGAGCATTACCGCGTATTCTTGTGCGGGCAAAATCCTTCCCGTCTGTCTGAGTGCTGATATTGGCGTCGGCTATAGCTTCCTCCATCGGGCAGTCGGAAGATAATGAACGCAGCCACGCCGCATACCATGCGGCAGAGGCTGCGTATGGGAATACGTTTACCATTTCTTGTCCGGATTAGCGTCTTTCAGGATTCTGTTCCAACGTATCTTACCATCGAAAAGACCCTTCTCCTCATCAAAGGATACAATTACAAACATCGGCGAACCAACGATATGGTCTTCCGGCACAAAACCCCAGTAGCGGGAGTCGGCGGAACGGTCACGGTTATCACCCATCATCCAGTAGTAATCGAGCTTAAACGTATAATATTCTGTCTCTTTACCGTTGATGAATATCTTGCCGTCTTTCACGTCGAGGTCATTCCCCTCATATACGCTTATCGCCCTGCGATAGATCGGAAGGTTCTCGAGCGTGAGATGCAGCGTGCTTCCGCGTTTCGGGATCCAGAGCTCGCCCATATTGGGACGTGTCCAGCCATAGTCAGCATCGAGCGGGAACATACCAGAAAGGTCGTAGTAGCCGCTTGTGCTCTCCTTTCTCAACGGACCGTTCACCTCGTCCCATTTCTCCACCTGCGCTTTCATTGCCTTGGTCAGCGGCACGTCATAGTAGGAATATCCCGCCATCTCGTTTCTTATCGGTTCGCCGCCGTGGTCATCCATTCTGACGCCGATCTCCGCCCATTTCTCATTGCTGACAGGTCGGCTCACCGGAATAAGATAGTTATACTGTACGTTCTCCGGCTCAGCGATAGGCTTGCCGTCGATCAGCACGGTATCGTTTCTTATCTCGAGACGGTCACCGGGCAGACCGATCGCACGTTTCACGTAGTTCTCCCTACGGTCAACGGGTCGCCAGACAATCTCCCCGAACACTTGCGGATTCTGCTCCATGTATAGTCGTGGGTTATCGATACCGTTGCGTCGCAGGTCATGAGAGATTTGATAGAAGTCGGGATTCTGTATCTTCAGAGCGACGGTGTCGCCTTGCGGATAGTTGAACACCACGATATCCCCCCTCTCTATACTGCGGAATCCGGGGAGACGGTGATATTCAAGCTGCGGCTTCTCCAGATAGCTCTTAGTGTTGAGTATCGGCATGGTGTGCTGCGCGAGAGGAAAATGTATTGGAGTCTGCGGCACACGCGGTCCGTATATCATCTTGTTGACCCATAGATAGTCACCCACGAGGAGTGATTTTTCCAGACTTGAGGATGGAATCTTATAGTTCTGTCCGATGAAAGCGAATATCATGTATACCAGCACAAGCGCGTAGACAATCGCATCCACCCAACCCATTATTGTCTTTGTCGGACCGTTTTTCTTTTTCCACCAGGTCCAGGGTATATAGGCGGTTATGTATATGTCAATCAGTAGCAGCCATATAAGACCGAGCCAAGGATTCCCCATCCAGAAGACCCAAAGGAAGAACAGGATGGATACGATTCCGAAACGTATCCATCGGGTGGTCTTGGTCTCCTTGATACGTTGGCGCAACGATTTCATGCCCTGTTGGGTAGGATCAGCGGCATGGGATATGTCAGTCCGGTTTTTATTTTCGATCATTTAAAGATTAGTGTAGGAAAAGAGCGCACGTAGTGTGTCGTTAGATTAAACTGAATATTAATAAATCAGACGAAAAGTCCTTTTGTATGTGTCACCTCGGAGAGCATGTCTGCCATAGAGAAGAACCCTTTCCTCCCTTTGAGCCATTCGGCTGCTTTCACCGCACCGAGAGCGAATCCCACGCGGCTTTTCGCCTCATGGCGGAGAGTGATTGTGTCTACGGAAGAGTCCCATGATATTATATGTGTGCCGGGCACTTCTCCTTCACGCACATGGTTGATCATCAGGGCATGGTCGTTAGGCGTCTTGCCGGGCTGCGGCTCCTCCCAACGGTTAAGCCGGTCTACTTTCCCGATAAGTTCGTCGGCAAGAGTGATCGCGGTGCCGGAGGGATGGTCGAGCTTATGGATATGATGTATCTCTGTCATTTCGGGAGAATACTCCGGGAAGTCGTTCATGACGGCAGCCACGTATCTGTTGAACGCCATGAATAGGTTTACGCCGATTGAGAAGTTGGAAGCCCAGAGCATGGTGCCGGCACCCTTCTCACACATATCCTTGATGTCGGGGAGCGAGTCGGTCCAACCGGTAGTGCCGACCACCACCGGTACACCGGCGGCAAACGACGCCAGGATGTTGCTGACGGCAGTGGAGGGAGTGGTGAACTCAATTGCAACATCGGCACTTTTAAATTCCGGAGTGTTGAAATCATCCGTGTTGTCGGCATCGATAATGCAGACCACTTTGTTGCCACGCTCCTTTGCTATTGTCTCGATAAGATGGCCCATTTTGCCATATCCTATGATTGCTATCTTCATTTTCTTCCTAATTATGATAATTATGGTTTAGTAACCAGCAATATTAAATAAACGTATTAAAATGCGGTTTTATGATTAGACACCTTCAAAAGAGGTGATATAAGTTTAGACAAATTTACCTTGGAATAGGTTCAGATTCAGAAGCCGAATGCCATGTTGTCGACGTAGATTGTCAATCCTTCCGTACCTATGAACGCCTCTCCACATGATGAGGATGCCATGACGAGCACGTGGGTGGGAGTGGCATCGTCAGGAGCCCACCCCACTTCCTCTACCGGCACGAGTTTCCCTTTTGAGTTGCGGGCATAATAAGCCCTCTCTCCGCTGAGCAGCCCCATCCAAGGCTTATAGAACGGCTGTCGGGTGATGTCGCCGTAATGTATCGTTATGGCATGACCTTTTGTCCAAGGTATCGACTTGTCATAACGTTCACGCGCCGTACCCACTCTTTGGGCATACAGTTTTCCGTTGGAATCCTCCCAGCGTTTCTGCAGTAGCACGTACACCTCTGCATTGTCACGCCCCGGGAGAGTCTTTTTAGACGAGAATCCGGTGGATTTCGTTCTGGAATCAGATTCAGGCATATCCACTTTGAAGTCGTAGACGAGAGCTGCGGGACGCTTCGTATACGGCACCCCCATCTCCATCTTTGAATATGGACCTTTCGTAGAGGAGATAGGCTCAAACACCCTTCCGAGGAAAATGGAACCTGCCACCATTACGTCCATGTTGATGAGACCGAGTACCTTCACATTCTCCATCTTCGCTTCGAGGCGTGCGCAAGTGTCGGCTCCATTTACAAATGGCGACACCGTGTTGGAGGCTTTCACCACCCCTGAGACCTTGGCGTAGACGTTGCTCGTTGCCCACGGCGAGCCTCCGGCATTCGTGTAAGGCTCGTTGCCGACGATATGGTCATTGGGTGCAATCTCATACACGGTCTTGGTGTTTCCTCCAATCACTTTCGACTCTGTGATTTCGCGGCTCACCCATTGTGAGAAATTGCCGAACCTTATCGGTTCAAGCCTGTATGCATTCATCGGGATACCGACGATTGATAGAAGGAGAGATAATAATGCGATACGTTTCATTATGGAGTATGGTTTATGGGTTATTGTTTATAGTTTATGATTTGGGGTTTATGTTTTGAAGTCAATCCCCAAACATAAACCATCCACCATAAACCATCAACTATTTAAACTGAGGAAGCGGGCGGCATTCTCGGAGATGGTGGCGGTCAGGTCCTCCCCTTTCAGCGAGGATAGCTTTGTGATTATGTCTGCGATTGGCGTTTCCGATTCATCCGTCTCCGCCAACATGAACTGTATGGGCGTCTCCGTGACCGACATGTCGTTGAATTTGTCATTGAACGACAGCCATATACCGGTATCCGTCAGCATCTTGGCTATAGTAGGTTTCCCACGGAATCCATGCACGAGCCAAGGCTGCGTCGGATTGAGATCTTTCTTCACTCCGATTATAATGTCCTGGGCATGTACGTTGTGGATAATGAGAGGTTTGCCCACCTTTTCGGAAAGTTCTATCTGCCTGCGCATCACTTGCATCTGTCGGAACAATGGTCCGCCCTGTATCTTGTCGATGCCGCACTCCCCGATAGCCACCACCTGTGGATGCTCGGCGGCAGCCTCCAGCTTCTCCCAGATATCATCAGAGAGGGCATCGGCAGTCTTCCAGGGATGTATCCCTACAGAATATAATTGATTTTCGATGGGATTAAAGTCATCCGGAGATACGCACACGACGGCATTCGGCTGCGGTGCGGGATGATGTGTGTGGATATCAAGAATGGTATACATGACAATAAATTATAAATCAGCCAATAAAAAACAATTCGACAATTCAATGATAATCATGAATGGCGTGGAGGAATACTCACCAAGTCAGGGCACCGGGTCATATCCGCTGCCGCCCCAAGGGTGGCATCTCGCGATTCTCTTTGCTGCGAGCCACGATCCTTTCAGCGGACCGTATTTCCGTATGGCGTCAATTGCATACTGGCTGCAGGTGGGGGTATACCGGCATGCGGCAGGGAAATGCGGGGATATTGCGCCCTGATAGAACCTGATCAATATTATTAGCAATCGCGACATGGATTATGCGTCATTCAAGATTCGTTACTATTCTTCCGGTCAGCAATTTTTGTTGCCAACTTCTTTAATAATAACCTCATTTTACGTTCAATTGTTGAGTAAGGCAGGTTTTTATCGTGCAGATAAATGAAAGCCATGCTAAGGGTGCGTATTCCGGAGCCGTTGACGGCATCTGAGAGCAGTTGCTTTCTGTTTAGCCTGTAAGCTTCTCGTATGCGTCGTCGGATGAGCACTCGGTCTACGGCGTGTCTACGTTTCTTCTTAGGTACGGTTATTAGCATCTGGAGCCGGTCGATTCTGTCGGGGACATGATCACAAAACGTATTCTCCAGCTCGTCATTATCCATAGTCCGCCACGTCAGACGGATTGGAAATTCATAAAGCGATTCCCCATTTCTGAACAGATTTTCCACGAGTGATCGATGTCGCAGTTTCTCCCCTTTCCGGAGCGTCATGCGGCAGTTGGTGTCCATCTCCTTGCAATTGGAATTGTCGATATAGTTTTCCCCTTCCATGATAAATATGAAAAGTCAATGATAAGCGACTTATGCCGCATCACCCACAAAATTAATAAAACCATACCAAACAGCCAAAAAGAAACACCTCTTTTACTTCTTCTGAAATAAAATCAGTATATTCAACCGCCGAGGACGCAGAGGGCACAGAGAAAAATAAAAACTCCGTGTTCTCCGTGTCCGCCGTGGTGATATTCAACCGCAGAGACCGCAGAGACCGCAGAGAGCTATTAGTTTTGCATTCGCAAAGAAAATACTATCTTTGTAGATACAAATA
>NZ_SRYB01000048.1:0-21254 GCF_004793975.1 Lepagella muris | reverse complement strand
ATCGTTATTTTCCTTAAAAAAATTCACAAATCAAAATAGTTTAGACAACTTCATTATCAAAAATAAATTCAAGAATATAATTCTGAATAAAGATGGTATTATGTTGATAGAGAAGAAAGAAGACATAGGTTTGAATAGGGATTGTTAAGAAATGAGAGATATGATATCCCCCTTTTACATTTTGGTCAAAAGAATATGCAAAAGGGGGATTTGAGTATTGTCAGATGGGTGTTACGGGCGGATGAGGTGGAAGACCGCGCCTGTCGGGTGCCATTCGTTGTTGGGACCGTAGCTGTTGGCAGCCTCGATGGTGTAGGCGTAGCGTGTGCCGTCGCTGATCTCATAGAGAGATATGGTGCGCTCGGAACGGGCAGGCATCACGTAGCCGATACATTCCCAGTCATCGGTGGGCTGGATGAGAGAGAGCATCTGTCTGCCATCGGAATAGATGTGGGAATAGAGGGGGATTGACTCACCGGTCTTGTTGCGGTAGAGGGCGCCAAGCATACCATACGCTTTCAGATTGTCGCGGTTCTCCAACTGAAGCGACTCATCGTAGCTTGTCACGTAGCGGTAGATGCGACCATTGCTGTTCTGCAAGAGTGGGACAGTCTGCGTTACATTTGACTTGCTTGCGCGTATATACTCGCTTATGGCTGCCTCTACCTCCTTCTTTAGGTCAGGATCCTCGATGGCATAAGAGATGGGGGAGAGGTCGCTCCCCGACAACGTAATCACTGCCTGATTTGAGGGGGTCAGTGAGTTCTGCCATGCCGTCAGATCGCCGACGATACAGGTGGTCTTGTCATACTCCACAAGTGAAGTCTCACCTCCGGAGAACGTGGCAGTCATCGTGGCACCATAGTTGTTAAGTCCGGACAATGATGCTGCGATATTCTCCGCCTCCATCTTACCATTCATGACATTGGCAGCAAGTTGGCTACCTTTGGTAGCAAGAGATAATTTCTCAGAGTCGGCAGCATCGACAAACGCACTGTAGAGAGAACGAGTGGACAAACCGAGTGATATTTCGGCAAGATAATGAGTGCCGTATTTTTCCACGAGAGCCTTAGGCTTCAGACGGTCGATGTCGGCGACAAATTCATCCGACAGAGTGCGATGTATTTGTATAGAGGTATTGTGTAATTTCGCGATACGAGAGCGTACCCAGTTGTTGTAAAGTACGTAAGTGGCATTCTCCGACAGCGAGTTGAGTGTGCCATTGAAGCAAGGCACGTTGCCACCGAGCGATTTCTCCAGACCTGCCCCTGCGGTGAGTGCTTCAAGAAATTCCTTGGAGTTCTTTCCGGAGATGACTTCACCTGAACTTGAAGCCGGTGCACTGAGAATTGTGATGAGATCGCGGTCCAGCTGCTTCTGCACGTCAACTACACGCGAACGGAGCGAAGAGGATGCGAGATATTCCCCGGTCACGTCATATCCGCGTCCGAGAATCTCGTCCCAGTTGCCGCCGATCTGCGTCTTCACCTCCATCTTGCAGTCGGAGCAAGTGGGGCTGACGTAATAATCAGTAAGTTCCGGTTCCGGATCGGGTTTTGGATTCGGATTGGGAGTAGGCTCCGGAGTGTTTGTGATGTGTGATGATTCCCCGCAGGCGGAAAGAATCATGACTGCCGCAGCAGGGATAATAAAACGTAATTTGCTCTTGATATTCATAATTTCGGTTTGTTCATGAAAAGATGTTTAGACAACTTCTTTGAATACAATCATACGGCGCGATTATGACTTGCCGATATATTATAGACAGATAAAAGGGGAAAAAATTACATCCGATGAGAAAATATAATGTGGATTGCTCATCGGATGTGGTATGATTGCGCTGGTAATCAGTTCTTTTTAGCTGTCTTGCGAGTGGTCTTTTTTGTGGTGGATTGGCTCTCCATTATCTTCTTCGCCTCTTCCAACGTCAGGACAGCTGCATCCGTATTCTTCGGGAGTCGATAATTGGTGGCTTTACGTGCCCCTTCCGGCTTATATGCGAGATAAGGACCATATCTGCCATTCAGCACCTCCAGTCCCGGCATTTCGGGGAAATCCTTTATCAGACGGTTCGCCTCCTCCTGACGTTTTGCCAATATGAGTTGTTCCGCCTCCTCCAAAGTGATGCCCTGCGGTGTAAGGTCTTTCGGGATGGATACGAATACTTTCCCGTGCTTAACGTATGGTCCGAATTTGCCGATTGCAGCCACCACCGGTTCCCCTTCAAACTCACCTATTGTGCGGGGGAGCTCAAACAGTTTTAGAGCCTCTTCCAGGGTGATGGTCGCCACGCTTTGGTCAGCAAGCAGACTTGCGAATAGCGGTTTCTCCTCATCCGAGGCATTGCCGATCTGCACCACCGGACCGAAGCGTCCGATCTTTACCGACACGGGACGTCCGGTCTCCGGATGATTCCCGAGCAGACGTTCGCCCACTTTTCTCTCCATTCTCAATGAATTGATCTCCTCAATTTCGGGATGGAAACTGTTGTAGAAATCAGAAATCTCATTCTTCCATCCGAGTTTCCCTTCGGCAATATCATCGAATTTCTCCTCCACCTTTGCAGTGAAGTTATAGTCAAGGATTTCCGGGAAATATTCGGTCAGGAATTGGTTTACAATCATGCCGACATCGGTAGGCACAAGTTTCCCTTTCTCGCTACCTGTGTTCTCAGAAAGTGTCTCCTCCGATATCTTATCATTGGCAAGACGTATCACCTCATACTCGCGACGCACACCCTCCTTCTCTCCGCGTTTCACGTAGTCGCGTGCCTGGATGGTGGATATTGTCGGGGCGTAGGTTGACGGACGTCCGATTCCGAGGTCTTCCATCTTCTTTACGAGTGATGCTTCCGAATAACGAGCGGGAGCCTGCGTGAAACGTTGTGTGGCGGTTATCTCGGAGGCGTTAAGTGAGTCGCCTGCCGACAGTTTCGGCAGTTCTGTAAATTCCCTGTCGCGGGCATTCTCCGTCTTCCATACTTTCAGGAAGCCTTCAAAAGAGATTACCTCACCCTCCGCCTTGAAAGAGTTTTCGGGATTGATTGGTTCTGCGACAGTCATAGCGTTGTTGTCGGAGATAGCAATATCCACGCTTGTCTTCTCTATTTCGGCATCAGCCATCTGTGATGAAACCGCACGTTTCCATATTAGCTCATATAGTTTCTGCTCCTGCGGAGTTCCATCGATGGTGCGGTTGGATATGTAGGTGGGGCGTATAGTCTCGTGTGCCTCCTGTGCTCCTTTGGAATGAGTATGATAATGGCGAACCTTTACAAACTTCTCACCGAGCGACTCCGTGATGACATTCTTGATATCGTTGATAGCCATATCAGATAAGTTTGTCGAGTCGGTACGCATATACGTGATCTTACCATCCTCATACAGTCTCTGCGCGAGCGACATGGTCTGATTCACCGAGAAACCGAGTTTACGGGAAGCATCCTGTTGCAACGTAGATGTGGTGTATGGAGGGAATGGCGACCGCTTTGTGGGCTTTACCGAGACGTCAGTCACGGTAAAACTGGCAGACTTACAAGTCTCAAGGAGCCTTTTTGCCTCATCCTTGGAGTCAATCCTGTGAGACAGCTCCGCCTTAAATAGTTGAGGCGCGTTTTCAGCAGAGAATACGGCAGTGACACGGAAGAATGGATCGGGCTTGAAAGCCTCAATCTCCTTCTCTCTCTCGCATATCAGCCTGACGGCTACACTCTGTACCCTTCCGGCGGAGAGTGCCGGTTTTATTTTTTTCCAAAGCACCGGACTAAGTTCAAATCCCACTATACGGTCAAGCACTCGTCGTGCCTGTTGAGCATTAACCCGATCAATATCGATAGTGCGCGGATTTTCGATAGCCTTCAATATCGCAGGTTTCGTAATCTCATGAAACACTATACGTTTAGTCGTAGCCGGATCAAGATTCAACACTTCCGCGAGGTGCCAGGCTATAGCCTCTCCCTCACGGTCTTCATCGGAAGCGAGCCATACAGCATCGGCTTCCTTAGCAGCCTTTTTCAACCTTTTCACGAGTTCCTTCTTGTCATCGGGAATCTCATAGATAGGATTGAACCCATCTTTGACATCGATGCTGAACCCATGCTTCTGAAGGTCGCGTATATGACCGTAGCTCGACATGACCGAGAAGTCATTGCCGAGGAATTTTTCTATGGTTTTTGCCTTGGCAGGCGATTCGACGATTACCAGATTTTTCATCTTATTTTTGGAATTAGACATTCCGGCTTGGCAAGCCGAGAATGATAACCGGAACAAGCGCCGGAAAATACTTGGGCGCAAAATTAATATTTTTTTCTTTCAACACATAATTAAGAGTGGAAGTTTTATGCGATTTTGAAAAAGATGGAGTTCAGACATAGCGTGGGCGCGACTTGCTTCATGCTGAATATAAGTATATGCCATAAGTTATGAAAAAATGCGATAAAGAGATATGCAATATGTGCTAAAGATGTACTAAAGGTGAGCTAAAGATGGTGTGGAATTTTGAAAAGATAGAAAAAATTCGTAATTTTGTAACAGAATGGGGCGTATGTGCTCCTAATTATAAAGTAAGAAGATAAATAACTGATTCAGATAAAAATATGGCAGAAGAAACAGAGCTTCAGGAAAACCGTCAGAAAGATTATGTGGCGGATAATATCCAGGTCCTTGAGGGTCTTGAGGCGGTGCGCAAGCGTCCGGCGATGTATATCGGCGACATCTCCGGCAGAGGTCTGCATCACCTTGTGTATGAGGTGGTCGATAACTCTATAGATGAGGCGCTTGCCGGATTTGCCAATCATATAGAAGTGACGATTCTCAGCGACAATTCTATAAAAGTGGTTGATAACGGTCGAGGCATCCCTGTCGACATGCACGAGAAGATGCATAAGCCGGCACTTGAGGTGGTGCTGACGGTGCTGCATGCGGGCGGCAAGTTCGACAAAGGATCCTATAAGGTGTCGGGTGGTCTTCACG
Organism: Lepagella muris; assembly: GCF_004793975.1. NCBI lineage: Bacteria > Pseudomonadati > Bacteroidota > Bacteroidia > Bacteroidales > Muribaculaceae > Lepagella > Lepagella muris. The sequence goes on along the minus strand of NZ_SRYB01000048.1, from coordinate 16,284 downwards.
GTGTCGGAGTCAGCTGTGTGAATGCGTTGAGCGACTATCTTCGTGCCGAGATACATCGCGACGGCAAGATCCACATGCAGGAATATGCCTTCGGCAAGCCCACATGTGATCTGAAAGTGATAGGGGAGACCGATCATACCGGCACCACTATAATTTTCCATCCTGATGCCTCGATATTCACAGAGACGGTGTATGATTATGAGACACTCGCCAACCGTCTGCGCGACCTTGCGTACCTGAATGCAGGAATCTCCCTTACTCTCACCGATGAGCGCGAGATGGATGAAAAGGGTAATTATCGCCGCGACGTATTTCATAGTGATGAAGGTCTGAAGCAGTTTGTGAGGTATCTTGATCAGGGTAAGGAGCCTCTGATTGACGATATCATCCATCTCAATACGATGAAGAACGGCGTACCCGTGGAGGTGGCGTTGACCTACAACACTTCATTCAGCGAGAATATATTCTCCTACGTAAATAATATCAATACGATAGAGGGTGGAACCCACCTGACGGGATTCCGCCGTGGACTCACCACCACATTGAAGAAATATGCCGACGACAACCATCTCCTTGACAAGCTCAAGATTGAGCTTTCGAAAGAGGACTTCCGTGACGGTCTCACAGCCGTAGTGTCGGTGAAGGTGGCAGAACCTCAGTTTGAGGGTCAGACCAAGACAAAACTTGGCAACAACGAGGTTTCCGGTGTGGTTCAGACAGCGGTCAGCGAGGCACTCCGTTATTATCTTGAGGAGCATCCGAAGCAGGCGCGTGCCATTGTCGACAAGGTGATGCTTGCGGCTCAGGCACGTCATGCTGCCTACAGTGCGCGTATGAAGGTGCAGCGCAAGTCACCGCTTTCCGGTGGCGGTCTGCCGGGCAAACTTGCCGACTGCAAGAGCCGTGATGCCGTGGAATGTGAATTGTTCCTGGTCGAGGGTGATTCTGCAGGCGGTTCAGCAAAGCAGGGACGTAACCCCAACTATCAGGCTATCCTTCCGTTGAGAGGTAAGATTCTCAATGTTGAGAAGGCACTCGAACACAAGGTGTTTGAAAGCGAGGAGATTGTCAATATGTTTAAGGCTCTCGGTGTCACTATCGGCACAGAAGAGGATTCAAAGGAGCCTAACATGACAAAACTCCGTTATCATAAAATCATCATCATGACCGATGCCGACGTCGACGGTGCTCACATCGCGACGTTGCTCATGACTTTCTTCTATCGCAAGATCCGTCCGATAATCGAGAACGGCTATCTCTATATCGCTACGCCGCCACTCTATAAGTGCTCTACCAAGGGTAAGAACAAGATTCAGGAGTATGCATGGGATGAGCAGCAGGTGCAGCGTTTTGTTGATACCAATTGCGACGGCAACCGCGACAAGATGGTGCTTCAGCGTTACAAAGGTCTTGGTGAGATGAATCCTGAGCAGCTTTGGGAGACTACCATGGACCCGGAGAACCGTATGCTTAAACAGGTGAACCTTATCAATGCTGCAGAGGCAGACCGCACATTCTCCATTCTCATGGGAGAGGAAGTGGGTCCGCGTAGAGAGTTCATAGAGGAACATGCAACATACGCCAACATTGACGCATAAGCTCATCGCAAAATAGATAAGTGATAAAAAATAGATATTCGGGTTTCAAGCCTGAATATCTATTTTTTTTGTTGTTTTGCCAAAGTTTTTTGTGATGTCGCTTGCGGAGTCTTTATTTTGGGAGGAGCAGGTATCCGATGGAAATTAAACACAGAGGCAGGGTCAACGGCTGTCCCACGGTAGCGTATCTCGAAATGAAGGTGCGGTCCGGTGGAGTTACCGGTGTTCCCTCCGAGTCCTACGGGTTGACCGGCAGCTATTGTTTCACCGGGAGCGGTCACGGGGGCTTGCAAATGTGCGTAGCGTGTCTCCATTCCATTATTGTGGACCATCACGACATAATGACCATATCCCCCCTTATCATAGCCTACACGAGCTACTACGCCAGGAAGTGCCGCCCTTACAGTGTCGCCAATACTTAGCGCAAGGTCAATCCCCTTATGAACGCGTCCGAACTTCTCACGGTAGCCGTAGGTTGACGTGATGCGTCCCGGCGACGGACGATAGAAATCACGTGGATTGTATGGGGGAATCACGACATTGTTCGTGATATAGGAGAAATCCTCTGCATCATCCCAATTACCCGACTGGTAGAAATCATGCTGACTATATGCCTCGGTCATGAAATCAAGCACACGGGCGGAGGAGACCGGTTTCTTTTGTGGCTTTTTGCCTTGCGATATGATATTGTCAAGAATACTGTGTGTGTCTGCATCCGCCTCTGCCATATTTAGCGAGTCGTCAGATGTAGTGGTAAGTATTGAGATTATATCAAGCAGATTTTCGTCGGGGATTGTGTCGGAAGATGAGGTTAATCCATTTCTACTTTCTCGAGTACTTACAGATTGAGCAGAAGCCCCGGAAAAATCCGAGGCTTCCGCACATATCATCAAAATAATTAAAACGAGATTAGACCACGTTTTCATCATTCTTTCTTATTTGCCACCGGAGCCTTTACCTCTGAGGCTTTCTTGTTCTTCTGTTCTTCAAGCATCGGCTTCAGGAAAAGAATCCAAGCCGCACAAGCCACGAAAGCAAGGAACGTGAAACCTACAAGAATAAGCAGTTTCTTCGGGCTTGCAGCCTTCACGGGCACAGTAGCCGGGGTGATGATTGCATACACCGGAGTGGTTTCCTGCACCTTTGCCTTTGCTTTCTGCACCTGCTGGGCAGTCTGGTTGTAAAGACTGAAAGCGAGAGATGTCTCATTTTGCAGACGGTCGCGAGTGATCTGTGCGCTCTGGAAAGCCAGACCGTGGTTGCGGTCAAGATATTCCGCGTATTTCTGCTGAGCCTTATAATATTCGACTTTCGCCTCTTCATTGAGGGTCTCGGCATATTCAAGATCCTTGCGTGACTTGTTTGTACGGTATTGAGTCACGTAGTCCTGCAGGCGGCTTACGACAGTATCGGCAAGCACCGCAGAGATCAGCGGGTCTTGCATGAGCACGCTGATGGTGACTACGTTTGTCTTTTGGTCAACAGTGGCGGTGACGCGCTTATTGAGAGCCTCCACCAACTCGTACTCCTGCTTTGTGAGCTGGAAATTGTCAAGCCCGTCTTTTCCCCCCTCTTCTTCATCGCTTGCCATAATTGCACCGAGCACTTTGAATGGGAAACCAAGGATCGCACTCCACCAGGGAGCCTTAGTCTCATCCTCCATGTATTGCTTAACAGTGAATTTACGACCATCCTCCTTCGTCTCGACTTCCACGTCGAAAAGGCTTGTGATGAAGGGAACAGAGCTGACTACATCAGGATACAGCTGCGGATATACTGCATCGGCACCTGCCTGAGCAGACCCGAGACCTGCCATTGAGGCAAGTGCTCCCAGCCCGCCGCTCGCAGCTTTGGGATCGCTGATCTCCGGTGCAAGTTTTACGGTGGTGTCATACTCCTTCGGGATGCTGAACGCCACTATCAAACCGATGACCGCACCGCAGATACTCCATATTATGAGTTTCTTACGTTGCTCCCAAAGCTTGGTTGCGAGTTCAAGAAGATCAATCTCTTTCTCGTCGTTCGCGTTGTCTAATATATCTTTTTCTTCCTGCATGGTCAGACTATTTCTTGAATATGTTTGTGATTGTGGCCGCCATTGTCGCGACAGAACTGAAGCTTGTGGCAAGGGCCAGCACTTTCGTCCAGTCCGTGCCCATCTTTTCCGGTTTGGATGGAATGATAATCTGGCAACCGGGTTCTATAGGGGTATTCCGTTTAGCTTTCGCCACAGATCCATTCATGTAAACGATGAAGGCTTTACCCTTCTTGGCACGCTGACCGTAGCCACCTGCCTGATCAATATAATAGCTGAGCTTCTTGCCCGGGACGAACACTACAGTGTTGGGGAACATTACGTCGCCCGCAATCTTTACGGTGCTCTGCTGCTCGGGGATGAAAAGCACGTCGCCGGGCTGCACGATCACGTCGTATGTGCTGCCGGGATAAGCAATGGCTTTCTCGAGATCGATACCTACGCTATATCTGTCAGAAACTTGAATCTTACTGAGAGAGATAGAGTCGCCATGACCATCCTGATTTGACATTGCGAGACGCAATGTCTCCTGACGCATCTTGTATTCCTCATCTGTCAGTTTTCGGGTGAGATATGCACCCTTTGTGTACGCGCCTTCAATAAGACCACCTGCACGACTGATAATGCTTGACAGACGCTCGTTGCGTTTCTCCAAGGCATAGTTGCCGGCAAACAATACCTCGCCGCCAATGTTTACCATCTCCTGCGGCACATATCCGGGGCTTCTTCTGACGATTACCACGTCGTAGGGTTTCATGATGAAGTTCTGACCCTCACCCTGGGCAAGACCGCCGACAACGGAGATAGAGTAATTTTCCGAAAGTTGTTCGGTCGGAGTCGTTGATGACGGATTCACGATACGGCGGGAGATGTCGACACGTGCGGTAGATGCACCGTCAAGCAGACCGCCAGCCTGAAGGATAAGGTCTTCAAGGGTGGTGTTGTCGGCAAATGGATACGTGCCGGGACGAGCCACATGACCCTGAATCGATAGCTGACCTCTGTCTTGTATCTCCTTTATGCTGGAGATTACGAGAAGGTCATTCCTTTTGAGTTTCACATCGGGAGCTGTGCCGTTGAGGATAGCTTTTAGATCAAGCGACAATACCTCGAGCTGTAGTTCCGGACCTTCGCGATACAGAAGCACACGATCGGCATAAGCATCATCAGTAAGACCATCAGCTTTCTTGATCAACTGTCCTACAGTAGACAATTCCTTGTTGATGGCAAACATGCCGGGACGATATACAGCACCTTTCAGCTCTACCCTGTTGGCATATCTGTCGAGGATAGTGCCTACGGTAAGTATGTCGCCGTCTTTAAGACGATAGGATGCAAATTCTTCGCGGTCAATGTTGTATAGCTCATTCTCTGTGGCAGACTGGCGGGCAAGTCTCACCATGCCGGAATAAGCGTCGCCTGTGAAACCACCGGCATAGTCAATTACAGTCTGTATTGTCTCGCCCGGTTTAATCTCATAATACATCGGACGTTTCACGTTACCATCGATGTTGACGAGCTGTTCGTATGGGGGCACAATGATTACATCCCCTTCCTGAAGCCTGATATTTCCGGCAGTCTTGCCGTCGAAGAGATAGTCATAGATATCGACACCGGCTATCTTCTTGCCGTTGCGGAGCACCTGAATGTTACGCAACGAACCGATGCTGTTGATACCGCCTGCACGATATAGGGCGTGGAATACTGAAGAGAAAGGCGAAAGACGGAATGTACCGGGAGTCGCTACCTCACCCATTATGTCAACCTGTATGGTACGTACTTGCCCGAGAGTGACTTGCACATCGGTCTCAGCATCAGTCACACCGGCATATTTCTTAGCAAAAATCCCCTTGACATGGCGGTTGGCATCAGCTATAGTCATGCCGTTGAGATATACAGGTCCGACCTGGCTTATCATTATGCTTCCTTCCGGAGAGATTGTCTGGCGCAGATGGTCTTCTGACGTTCCCCAGATGTCGATTATCACTTCATCACCGGGACCCAGACGATAGTTCTGCGGAGTGGCAAGATTATCGCTTGGCTCGAAGGTCAGGGCTCTTGAATTGAACACCTTATGACCGTAGATCTGGCGTGCGCTGACAATTCCGTCGCCGCCCTCATCTATTTCCCTGTCGATTTCATCCATTTTGTCGACAGTCACGTCATTGCTGGAATCGTGTCTGCGCTCACGGTTCATGGAGCTTACACTTTGCGTGGTCACGGCAGTCTCGCTGCCTTGTTGTGCCTCGAATCTCGCCTTGATACGTTCGGCTTGTTCGGGGGTTACACCCTTGGCAAGAAGTTCTTTACCGATCTGTTGCTCTGTCTTTCCGGCAGCTGATTGCTGTTTGATGTAGGCAATGACCTGATCATCGGTCATTGCAAGGGCCGATAATGAGCAGAACATTAGAAGAGATAGTAATATACGCCTCATTTTCATGTGTGATAATGTTGTTTTCTAATATCTTGAAAATTTACATGATGCAATGCCGACTGTCGGGATAATGCAAACCGCGACTTGCCAGACATAAGATTCATGAGTTATGTGACAAAAGATTGTGCAAAGTTAGTAAAAAAAAGACTGATAGCCAAATGAAATCAGTTGGATGAAATGATAAAATATAATCAAATTGAGTAAATTTAACATGATTGGGTAAAATGAGAATATTAGATGGAGTCTTAGTCTTGTAAAGTCAGAGAATTTCATTAATTTTGTATTGGGGTCTGTCGGTGTGGTTGTCGTGTTGCGGCTGAATGGCTGCAATTTGCCGGCGATTCAGGCAGCTCTGAGGAAATGAGCCATTGTATGAATGGCAATATTACGTAATATTTGATTCATGAAAACGATATTTATAATAGTTTCAGGAATTGCGGATATACCTGACTTGGAGTTGGAAGGACGCACTCCGCTTATGCTTGCCGCCACTCCGTCGCTCGATGCCTTGGCAAAGTGCGGATGTTGCGGCAGTATCATGACATTGGCGGATGACGTACCGCTTACCAAGACGAATGCTATTCTCTCTCTTTTGGGTTTTGATTTCCGCAAGACCCCACCGAGTGGAGAAGAGTTGGATCATTTCGGTCGTTCAGAATCGGTCGGTGAGGCAGATAAGGGGATAGACTATTTTGTGATACCGAAGTTTTCGGGTCATGGTGTTGTGATTTCTGCACATCCGGCAATACGGGGTATCGGTAAGATGGCATTGCTGACGCCGCTCGATATGAGAACCTGTCATTTTGATGGAGATAACATGCTTCGGGGCATGGCGGATGCAGCCATAGAGGCTATTGAGGATCATGAGTTTGTATTGCTCCATGTGGAGTGTGCAGCCTCCATGTCGCGTAAAGGTGATCTCAAAGGTAAGATAAGGGCTATAGAGAATATAGATGCGGATGTGATAACCCCGATTGCAGATTATGTGTGGAACGCCAAGCTGCAGATGAATATGGTGGTTGTGCCGGAATGTGTCATGTCGTGGCGTAGCCGTGGTAATGAGAGGGGAGAAGTGCCTGCTGTTGTCTATTTCAACGATGATCCGCCCTATAACATGAGTACATTTGATGAGGAGTCTGTTGTTGACGGTCCGCTCAACACCCCGTTGCCCGGAGATCTCATACGTAAGTTGGTTACGTTTGAACCATATAGCGTAGAGGAGATGTAGAGACTGTAAGGATGCTGAATCAAGGACGGTTGCATATCTATGAAATAGAAAAAGGCTGACTCACGTCAGCCTGATTTCCTTCAATTAAAACAACAATAACAACTTTTTCAGAACGCTTATAGCAGTATATCTTGAGAACCCCGGAGGGTTCATTTTTTCATCTTGTGTCGGCTTTTCAGCCGTCTTACGATAATATAACACAGGCACCGAATAAATGGTTCGGTGCCCGTGAATTTTTTTATTAAGAATTTTAGGAGGCTCGGGATTCCTAAGATTTATACTCTCTGAATCAATGCATCATATCGTTGTAGATGTCAAGGGCGGCCTCAATCTCTTTCAGTTGGGGGATACAATCTATCGCCGGCACCCCGGGTTCAAGAAGTAGGGTAAAGTTGGGATGTCCGGAGGAGGCATTCTTCTTGTCATGCGCCATTAATCCGATTAAGAGCGGCACGTCATCACACTTGATTGCCACGCGAGGATATACCGGTTTGAGAATCTCGTTGGCATAGCGGTGCACCTCCATTGAGTCGAATCCTTTCAGCATGTGGCTGAGAATTAATTCTACAAGCATGCCGTGGGCTACCGCCTCACCATGAGCGAGGGGTGTATGGCGTTCTATAGCAAGGCTCTCGAACGCGTGTCCTGCTGTGTGACCGAAATTGAGAATCTTCCTTAGCCCTTTCTCCGTTGGATCCTGAGCCACTACATCCTCTTTGATCTCCACGCAGCGTTTCATAGCCTTTTCAAGTCGGTCGGTGTCGGCAATCACGCTCTCCACGTCAGACAGTTCTCGGTAGAGTGCGGCATCGGCTATGAGTCCAGTCTTTATCATCTCCGCATATCCGGAAATCAGTTCCTTACGGGATAATGTAGCGAGTGGTAACGCAGAGATAATTACGTCAGAGGGGATATGAAAAGCACCGATCTCATTTTTAAGACCATTGAAATTCATGCCTGTCTTTCCTCCGGTGGCTGCATCCACGGCACCCAATAGGGTTGTGGGCACGTTGATTACCCGTATGCCTCGTTTAAATGTGGCGGCAGCAAACCCACCTATGTCAGTGACCAATCCACCGCCGATATTTATGACTGCGCTTTTTCTCGTCGCTCCTGTCTCTTCCAGCGCATTCCATATATTGATTACGGAATCCAGATTCTTATGATCCTCACCGGGAGTGAGAACCACCTTGTTGGCGCGGGCAAGCGATTTGGAATTGGAGAGCAGCGGGAATACCGCTTTCTCCACATTGCTGTCGGTGACTATTGTAAGGGTTGTTGCATTAAGGGAGTTGACCGCATTGTCGATCATCTCGTTGAATTTATTCGGCAACACGCTTTCCAGCCAGTCGGCGAACTCATTCATGGAGCCGAAAATCATGTCAGCTCCCTCTTTCTCAAACTCCTCACGAGGAATCGGACCTGTGGTCACGGCAATAGTGAAGCATCCGGCGGCTTTTCCTGCACGCACTCCAAGCGGGGCATTCTCCACGACTATGGACTGCTTAGGCTCAACGCCGGCTTTCATAGCACCTTTCAGGTAAGGTTCCGGTTGCGGCTTGCCATGGGTGACGTCGTGTGCCGTGACGCGCAGATTTGCAGGGAATGCTCCGGGATAGTCTACGTTAAGGCTGTCAAGAAGGCTGGATTGACCGGATCCGGTGACAAGCACCCGTTTGATACCGGCTTTCATGAAGGCGCGGAGCATCCTGTCGGCTCCCGGCATTGGCTTCTTCTGACCATACTGTACGAAAAGCTCCGATTTGCGTGCATATAGGTCTTTTTTCTCTTTCTCCGTGGCATCACGTTGAAGCTCACGGTTGAATATGAGATTTATCGTGGTGGCACCGGTCATCCCCTCATAAAGAAAAAACTCATCGGGGGATGTGGAGATGCCCTGTTCCTCCATCATTGAGTGCCAAGCCCGAGCATGGAAGGGCATTGAATCGTAAAGCACGCCGTCCATATCGATTAGTGCGGCGCATATTTCCTTCGGGAAATTATTATCCATGATTAATGTTTTAGCTATTTAACGTTAAAAACATAGTCATGATTGTTTTTAGCATCATATTTGGCGGCATTTTCTATAAAAAGCAGCCATCCCTGGCGCAATTGTCGCATAATGTTGACATCGGCGGAGTCTTCGATATGAGAGGCGATCTCACGTTCGCGACCATCCTTTATCCCTTTCCCTCCGAAACGTATCTCCGGATGATGGAAATTGCCTACGAGATTGACTCCGAAGGGGAACATGAAGGGCAGATGCATCATCCCGATGTGGTAATACATCTCTCCCTGAAGATTGTTGACGCCTCCTGCCATTACTTCGTATGGTCCGCAGTGTATGCTGAACGGATCCACTTGCAGTAGATTGTCGTGGAATGAGGCATGGGCTGTGAAATCATCCACTTTTACAGGTCCTTTACCGTTGCGCATGAAGAGACGTATTATTTTGTTGTCGGTGGTATATTCAAGGCTGTCGCATGTCAGGCTCGCATCACCACTGAGAGAGGGTGTGTTGAGAAACATAGAAGGGAACATTTTGAAGTCGCCCTCCACATTTACCGAGATTATCCCCGACAGATTGGCAAGAGCCGGAGATGATTCCGGCAGGGTTGGGAATGTCGTGAAGAACCTGTCAAGATCAAAATTATCCACGTCTGCCATTAGATGCATGAATATGTTGCCGAGATCCTCGGTGGAATAAGTCCAGTCAATGTCGGCATTGCAGAAGTCAGACCCTATCCGAAGCTTCCCGATCCTCGCGATTCCGTTGTGGGTCGTTATCTCGGTTGATAACGGGCTGAATGTCCATTCTTTATACTCCGCTTTGTCGGATTTGAGATTAGCTTTGGCTATAATATTCCGTGGGATGACTACGCATAGGGAGTCTGTTGCCGTATAGGGACCGGGTGCTGGTACGGAATAGTCTGCCTGTCTGCCTGTCATTGCACTGACGCCTGCATAATACGTACCCGACAGTTGGTTTATGTCGATGTTCGAGAAGTCGGCATCAAGATCCACGTATAGGGGTGCAGGTATGGAAGATGTGAGGAAGCCCCGCAGATTGGAGATCCTGGCAGCGATGTCGGCAGATGTCGAGCGGGATTCCACATGCAGACTCCTTATGTCGAGGGTATCAAGATTGGAGCATAGCGATAGTCCGGAAAATCTGTTCTCGGCAGGATATCCCTTTGAGAGCAGTGTGCCGGAAGAGATCTTCACATCGGTGGTCATGTCAAGCATGGTCAGGAGAGATTGCACAGTAGATGGCAATGATGTCACCAGATAGAGAGGGGTGTGATGCACTTTCTCGGCAATCAATGAATCGTTTGCCGATGATGGTGCAGTATTCAGATAAGAGGCTGGAGACCATGGGGAATTGCGTAATATTCCGCTGATATTCATCGTTATATCGTCAGCCGATATGCTTACGGTGGGGGTGGAGGATTTTACGCTTCCTGCCTTAATGGCTACTTTAGTGGCAGACGAGGGAGTGCCGTTCAGTATTCGTGCGGAATATGATGCCTTTATGCTTGCAGCCGAGAGAAGGAGGGATGAAGAGTCGTTGAGATCTTTTATCGCTGTATTACGGGATTTTGCATACAGATTGATTCTGCCGTTGGATAAGGAATCTTTCGACAGAGAGGGTAGATGTGCGTCTATTTGGAGGGATGTGCCGGATAGGTTGCCTGCGATCTTGCCGGCATTGTCGGCTATATTTAGAGCTGGAGAGGTTAGACGGGCGTTGACATCAAGATTTTCCACTTTTCCCGTTGCAATATCCGTCACTCGGCATGATACGTCGGTGTTGCCCGACAAGACACCGGCAATGGTAAGAGGAGAGGAGGGGATGAATCTTTTGATGATATGTCCGAGGTCAGTATCCCCCTTGATATTAGCGTTTATGAGAGGACTGCCGGATAATATCTCCGAAGCCTCTCCGGAGATTGCAAGATCGGATTTGCCGGCCTTTAGGGAGCATTCCCTTATCTCTAAGGAATTTGCATATCTGTTGTGGGGATCAATATCAGCGAATGCGTTCAGATTGAAATCCGATAGGTCAGGCACACCCTTCTCAATCGCAGATAACGACAGGGCAGCATCTTTCACTTCAGCGAGTATTGTGAAAGCCGGCATAAGGTTGACCATCGTCCACTCGCCAAGAGTCCCACTTCTGTCAAGGTTCCGTATCTTATCAAGATTCGCGAGAGAATATGGTTCTGTAAGATTTATTTCCAAATTAACTGGAAGTTTACCGGATATTTCACTCAACTGAAGAGGTAGCATGGTTGCGAAATTTTTAGCGGCTTCTATCATGTTGCTTGAAATGATATTCATGGTGAATGAAGAGATTTCGCTCTCCTTCATCTCCATATTAGTCACGGTGCGTATACCATCAGAATAAATATTCATATTGGAAAGCTGTAGCCGTGCCGGATTTGATTTCATGACCACGCCTCCGTTAATATTGATGGGTAGACTGCTGATGATATTCTTGTCTCCGACAGATGCGTCAGCAACCGAATTGAGCATCACCTCATAGAATCCGGGATTTAACTTACGGGAAATCTGCATACCGTTTATTGCTACACGAGCATTGGTTTTTTCTGCGATATTGGTATATGATATGTAGAGCGGTTCCGTTATACGTATTGAATCAATCTCCAGGTTAGGAATCTCCTTAATTTTAAGACTATGGGGCAATATATTATAGTTGTTCACCACATTGTCGTATGCAACCATATTCAGAGAAGGATTACCTACTTCCGCGACCCTTATTGCAACATCCCCTTTGAGAGCCTTCATTATATTAAGCTCTACGAGCATATTGCCGGTGGATAGCAGTTGGTCGGCATCTTTAGGTAAAGAGTGGCGTTGTTCAGGCGAAAGCGTGTCAAGCGACCTCGACACTACGGTCAGGGAATCTGCCGTCACTTTCAGCATCGGGAACGTGGAGAATAGTGTGTAGTCCATATTCTCAAACTCTACCTTAGCATTCAGATACTTGCTTGCCTCGCGGTTCACCAGAGAGGTGATGCGTGGAGAGGTGAAATATAATATGAGTCCGCCAATTGCAATCAGTATTACCGATATTAATGCGGCAAAAGATATGCCCACTATCCTCAGGGTTTTCCTGACGTGATGGCTTTTAATGGTATCGGGGTGCGTGGAATGTTCTGTCATAATGATTTAAGTTTTGTGGTTATAACAATTGAGACCTACTTCGGGTTTTCTGTATAGCCTCACAACGGAAGTTGCAGGGAATATCATGGATTTTATCTAAATTTGCAGAAAAAATTAGAGTATGGGAAAAAATAGAGAGATTCCCGCTATCGCGAAAGAACTTGCGGGAAATGAAAAGGTAAGGATTCTGTTCGTTTGTCTTGGAAATATATGCCGGTCTCCGGCAGCGGAAGGGGTGATGCGTTCGCTCGTGGAGGAGAGAGGTCAGGCAGATCGGTTTGAGATTGATTCCGCGGGTCTATATGGCGGACATGCCGGAGAATTGCCCGACCGCCGTATGCGTATCCATGCCTTTCAGCGAGGCTATAATCTCACTCATCACAGTCGTCCGGTACGTTCCTCCGACTATGATGATTTCGATCTTATAGTGGCTATGGATCATAGTAATTATGACCGTCTTCGCGGATTTGCACCTACGTTGGAAGATGAGCGTAAAGTGGTGAGGATGATTGACTTTGTTAGGGGCTTCCCACAATGTGACTGTGTGCCGGATCCTTACTACGAAGGTGCGGAGGGTTTCGAACTCGTCCTTGACCTGCTGGAGGATGGTTGCCACAATATGCTTGACGTGCTGACCCTCTGATAGCCGAGTGAAATGAATAAAAAGCAAATACGGATGTAACTTTTTTTCATTTTCATTGTCATAATTATATCGGTCACTGGCAATAAGCATTTGCAGACCGGATAATCGTGAACTAAGAATCACTAAATACGGAAAAATAATGAAGGTTATGAAAAAAATATTGATGAGTCTGTTCCTTATGGCGGGAATGTCGTTTGGAATCATGGCAGCTGAGACAGCTGCCTTCCCTGGAGGGAAAGATGCGCTTGATAAATTTATCGCCAAGACAATGGTTTATCCGGAGTCTTCCAAGTCAATGGGCGTTGAAGGGGTTGTCAATGTTCAGTTCACGGTTAATCCCGACGGGACACTCTCCGATATAAAGATAGTGCGTATGGTTGATCCAGATCTGGAGAAGGAAGCTATCCGTATAGTGAAGAAGATGCCGGCATGGCAGCCGGCGGAGAAGGATGGGACAGCCGTAGCGTCAACCGCCAAGGTTGCCATCCCCTTCGTGCTGGAGTGAGCGGCTCCGATCCCTATAAGGGGAGGTAAAATGTGTCCTCTTCAGTTTAGTGCTCGAGCCCACGAGCGAGGGGTGCCGCCAATCTCCTGAAATGGGAGCCAAAAAAACTTTTAAAAATAACCTGCAATAGAGGATTCTATATTTTATGAAATCCTCTATTGCAGGTTATTTTATCAACTTTAATAAGTGTATATTATTCCAATCCCGTTTGTTGAGGTTGTTATTTTTTCTCTTCCGGAGGAGTTACGGTGGCTTTTATTGTCAGTATCACTACGTCGGAGGGCTGTAGACCCATCTGTGCTGCGCGTGGACCGAAGATTGACATTGCGGAAGTGGCGAATTTACCGGTCTCTCCGCTCTTCATTGTCTTCAGGGCAGTGTTGATTGGCTCAGGCAGGCTACGTGACCCGATCTTCAGCTTTGAAGGGAGGGGTGCGTTAATCGCCTTCCCTTCGATATTCTCTACGTTGATGGATGCGTCTACATTGTCGCCATCCTTTATCTGTTCGCCTTCAGTCGGAGTGATGACACCTCCATAGAGATTGTCGGCAATCTTCTTCATTTTCAGAGTCTCGGATGCTTTCAACAGATTTTCGTTGGCAGCCTTTATATCGCGTTCCTCCTTCTGTGCGTTAAATTCGCTCATTATCCGGTAGAACTCACGCTGCATATCGGAAGAATTGATGATAGAGTCGTTTGACAATGCTTCAGATAGGGCCTTTACAAAAACCTTCTTGTTGAGTTCCACACCGTAATCCTTCTTAAACTGCTGGAAAGTCATAGCCATCTGCATACCGAGATTAAGACCACGGTTGTAGGCATCATTATCCTCCTTTGCGGCGTTAAGTCCGGTCTGCACACCCATTATATATGCTTTCTTTGCCTCATCGGAGGCGAGAGTGGTGTCACGTTGTGCGTCGCGGTCATATTGTGCCCCATTCATCTGAGCGAAATAATACAACATTGAGTCTGCTTTTTCAGCATTTGAATGATCTGTTGCTACAGATTGACCGTCGTTGGTCTGGCATGCAGCGAAGAGCAATCCGCAAGCAGCTATTGCGAGAAAAGACTTTATTTTCATTGTATTCGGGTAATTAAATGTTTAAATATTCGGATTGCCGGCTTCCGATAAGGAATCAGTTGCCACAATGGAATCTGTTTCCACCGGTTCGTTGATCACGACCTCCACCGTATCTTCGGAGGGAGTCATGTCGGTTGCTCTGCGTCCTTTGCAAGCCGAGAGGGAAAGCAGCAAAACCGCGACTGCCATCAATGCTACGGCGATGCGCGGTTTTGCAGAATAATAAGAGGATATATTCATCAATTTACGCTTATAAGCTGTACTTCAAAAATAAGGTCGGAGTTCGGTGGAATTGCACCGGGTGCACCCTGCTCTCCGTATGCGAGCTTAGAGGGGATATAGAACACCGTTGTTCCGCCTTCTTTCATGAGCTGCAGACCTTCAGTCCAACCCGGGATGACACGGTTGAGGGGGAAAGTTGCAGGCTCGCCACGGCTTACAGAGCTGTCGAATACGGTGCCGTCGGTGAGTTTACCGGTGTAGTGCACGGTCACAGCGTCAGTTGCGGCAGGTTTTTTGCCATTACCCTCCTTTACGACAGCATATTTCAGACCAGTCTCAGTGACCATATATGTAGAGTCGGAAGGTGTTGAAGCGAGTTTGGAAGCGTCGTTGAAGAAAGCTGCGTTATATTTCGCAGTATCAGTGGTGGCGGTAGCCTCCTCTACGGTGCTGACCATCTCTTCGATAGCCTGCAGGGAGTCATTCTGTTTTGTCTTGTTGCCGTTGCAAGAGGAAAGCGCGCCGGTGGCGATGATGGCGGCAGCCGCCACTACGATAGATATCTTTTTCATTTGATAAGTTGATGATTATTTTTTTACTACCTTGATAAGTTCCACATCGAAGATAAGAGTGGAGTGGGGCGGTATTGCGTTGGGCACACCTTGCGGACCGTAAGCGAGGTCAGAGGGGATGAAGAATGTGTATTTTGCGCCCTCTTTCATGAGCTGCACACCCTCGGTCCAACCGGGGATCACGCGGTTGAGGGGGAATGTGGCGGGTTCACCGCGGCTTACAGAGCTGTCGAATACGGTGCCGTCAAGAAGTTTGCCTGTGTAGTGCACTGTCACTTCGTCAGAAGCTGTAGGCTGTGCGCCGGTGCCCTCTTTCTCCACGATATACTGAAGACCGGATGCTGTCTCCTGCACTTTCTCATTCTTGCGGTTCTCCTCAAGGAATTTCTGACCCACAGCCTTGATTTCAGCAGCTTTCTTTTCAGTGAGTTCCTGAAGATATTCTTGAATCAGTTTGTTTGCTTCTTCGGGTGAGAGCTTAGACTCCTTGCCGTCAAAGGCTGCGTGTACAGCCTCATCGAAATCTGCAAACTCAATATTTTCAACTCCCATACCGCGGAGCTGCTGACCGAGGGCCATGCCCCAGGCATAACTTAATTTATCCATTGTCTTTATACGTTTAATGCCTTCCCTCATGATTGAAGGAAAGGCTGATTTTACAGTCTGAATTTCGGGTAGGAGCATGCTCCTATCAAATATAACGTCTGAGAAGGGAAATTGTTATAAAATAGCGACACAGTCCACACCTGACGGCATGAACTGTGTCGGAATTATAGGTC
>NZ_SRYB01000047.1:0-26772 GCF_004793975.1 Lepagella muris | reverse complement strand
AACCGAAACACTTAAAAAAGTGAGCTGAATACGGAACAACTAACTGAACACCCTAATTAATTATATAACAGAATAAAGATAGATTAATAATGTAATTATATCAAATTTAATGTATTATATAATTTTTGCAAAAATAATGATAATTTATTTAATTAAATAGCATAAATAGTTAAAAAAAGATTAATAAATATCCTTTGATTAAGTAATTGTGAAAAATAAATTGTGAAATATCGGCACATATTTTCAAAAGCAACGAAAAGATACTGCCACAATAAAAAATATATGTACGAACAGAGCTTTGCGCAGAATGGCTAATTGAAGTATAGACAACTTCAACGTAATCATTTAGTCAATTCTTCCGGATATGGTGATGGGTTTTATGATGAACTGTAGGTTACTGTCTGCTCCACGTAATTTTGTCACCCAGCTGCGGAATGCTTTAGAGGATAGTTGGCGTAATTCCATCTCTTCTTGCGGAGAATAGTCAATCGGTTTTACATATTCATTAGGTGAAAAAACTATTAAAATATTGTTGCGTTCAATCGGTTTGTCAGTATTAAGCTGATATTGTTCAGCATCGCCATCGGTCGATACAAAAAAGAAATATCTTTTGTTGGCTTCAATTTTAGTTGAGTTTATGCGTTCATCGGTGAAAGGGAGCATTCTCATCACGTTGCCATCCTCCCCTTCAAGATAAACTGCAAGATAACCATCGGTAGGGGAGGTAAACTGTAGGAATATTTTGTCTCCGTCCATGAAACTGGAAGTTTCGGAATTGGGATCGGTGGAATTTGCGAGCAAATGAATGTCAAGTTCCGCCCCCGACATTTTAATTTCGCGAGCTTTTCCCCTTATTTTGCAAGTCATGACGAAATCACCGTTCTCTATGGAGGGTGTGAATATTGGCCTCCCGATTGTTTCAATCCATTCCCCTTTAACAAGAGTGGACGCAGAGCTCCAGAAGTCGACATTCTCACTATCCTTTGATGATTTCATATCAAGGTGTGAAATTTCCGATACGAGAGTCCCGAATTCTTTGGCAAGTGCCGCCACCATTGCTCTCTGCATTGCTGTCTGTTCTGCCTTGTCGCGAGAGACATTATATGGAATATAGTATGTATATTCCCCTTCCACCTCCACCAAATTCTTCGATGCGAAAGAATTGTGATGAGTCACAAGCAGAAAGATTGAGAACAATAGGATTGTTTTAAATTGAGATGTCGCCATTACTATTTAGGTTAAGGTTTGTATGGAAAATGTGAGAGCTTTGATAAGTGACAAAGCTCTCACGTAGTAATATCTAATGCCTTTATGTCCCGTGTGATTAATTATGGTGTCGTGAAACTTGATGGAGTGACATTTAAATAAGCGCCTTTTATGGGATATCGGTATTCAACATCTTTCATAAAAAGATCCACATCCGCAGTAAAAAATACTTGATAAGTTTTATTCGGTTTGAGATTTGTAATGGTCCACATAAT
The DNA here is from genome assembly GCF_004793975.1 of Lepagella muris. Taxonomy (NCBI): domain Bacteria; kingdom Pseudomonadati; phylum Bacteroidota; class Bacteroidia; order Bacteroidales; family Muribaculaceae; genus Lepagella; species Lepagella muris. The sequence continues at coordinate 25,291 of NZ_SRYB01000047.1, read as the reverse complement.
ATCCTCGTCACTATAATAAGCATCATTGAATTTGAAATTCAAGTCATTTGTGGGATAATCCGAGCGGATTGTTATGGTAGTGTAACCACCATTTAATTTATATGTATTATATTGATCTTCTGAATTAACAAGCTTTACGTATAGATTAGCAGTGCTATCAGAAAGGAATTCAGTTCTCAAAGTAGCTTTTATATCGCTATCACTTGGCATTCCTGTATTAAAACTGTTTGGTGTCAATTCCAGATGAGCATCTGGAATTTGGATAGAGTTGTAGTAGTTGTTCACATCCTCGTACACAATGTCACTATTCGCAAAGACATAATAAGTTGTATTCTGTTTTAGATTTGTAACATCCCAATACTGACATGTTTCTGTATATCTTATACATTCTATGATTAAATCATTTACCGGATATAAACCTTCTGGATCATAGCAGATAATTAAATTTGTATCCGGACTCCTAAACTTATACGACCCGTATTTGATATCAGAGTTATCAAGCTCTAAAAATATAGAAGCTTTACCCCCTGTTTGCAATACTGTCGTCATTTTGGTCTTTACATTGCTTGTGCTATCGGTTGTAAAAGTAAACGACGGATCCGAGATAAGAGTACCATAAAGATATGAATCAATTAGTTTATGGTCTAAGGCATTATTAGCGATCTTAAAATCAAAATAGTAATTAGTATTTGGTGTGAGTCCCTCAAAAATACTGAAATATATGCCATTCCTCTCATAAATCCATTCATTATCTACAAATTGATATTTCCCATTTGCGAGCTTTGTGTATAATATAATACCATCAATATCAAGATCATTATGTGTAGTTCTCAATCCAATTCTGACAACAGTTGACGATATATTGGTAACTTCTGCTTCTAATTTCAATGAACCTATTGAAATCTCTTCGTCCTTAGCACATGAAGCAAGCAATGCCAGCAACGACACGAAAAATATGTATTTCAGATATTTCATAATATGAATTTGCTAAATTATAGATATTTTGATATCTTTACCCTTCAGTCATTATTTGTTGGTTGTATACAAATGATTTTGGAGGGATTTAAAAACGATAGCCGGCTCTCACGCCAACCATACCCCACATGCAGTTCTCCTCTTTTAAGCCACGATACTGTTTGAATAGATACTGCATATCCCATGTCAAGCCCGCATAGAAATGGGTAGTGATATTCATGCCTAAACCCAAGGATGCTACGGGACCTCCTGTTGGAGAACTGTCGGAATGGATAGTGATATCCTGTTTAGGCATATTTGGCAATGTTAGATCGACATTCCCGTTACCCTTGAATCCGACAGCACCTCCAATCCGGATTGTCCCGTAAAGGCTGAAATTAGCGAATAACTCTCTGGATGTGAATCGGAATCCGATGGGTAAGAGTTTTGCTGTGGGTTGCGATGTGAAAGCATTGAGCGGACTCTGGAGTTCAAGTACGAGCTCATAAGCCGCCATGTTGCTTATGCGGAAGCGTGGTCCGAGGGCAAAGCTGACCATGGTGCCTGTCAGGGTATGTGCCTTAAGGTTGTAATTGTCAACGCTGAACGCAACTTGAGGTGTCTTGCCGACTATACCACCAAAAGCAGCTTCAAGGAAGAACCCGTTGCGGTTGGCATTTTGTGACCATGCTCCGACTATGCATATCCACGCGAGCATGACTGTCAAAAGCATTCTTTTCATGTTTGGTCTATTATGAGTTAGTGAGTCGGTTATAGGTTGAAATCAGTTATTCAGTTTCCATGCGTTCCATTGAGAGGATGCCTCTGTTGACACATTGAAAGTAGGGGTCTGTTCTTTCCTGTTTACAATGGAGGAGTTCCGCTTTACGTTGTCGGTGACGTATTCCTTAATGTCCTGTAAGGATGCTTCACCTTTCGTTTCTTTCAGGCATTTCAGCAAATAATACGTAAACATACCATGCCCCTTTTCATTATAGGGGAGTGCGGTCTGATCGTCACTTGTGGCGCTAAGTACGGCAACCCTCCCTTTTAGTCCTTGCTTTTTAGGTACTCGGGCGATTCCTCGTGCTGCTATCACCATGTTGCCGTCGCGTGTTGCACCGCTGAAACAGGCATCCAGAAATACAGTGGCACTCTTGAGTTTCATGGAGCCTATTTCTTGATAGAATTGAGCCATGGGAATGCACACGTCCTTGTTGACTCTTGCCGCGTCGACGGGTATGAGATAGGGTTCAAGGGTGGCATCGTCAGGTGCTCCATGACCTGCATAGTATACAATGAGTTTCATGTCATTCCCCACGACATCATTGATGAGGCGAATATCGCTGAGAGCCTCTCTTATTGAGCCGTATGAGGCATCATTGTATTGCAAGATATTCTTGGTGGGTACTCCAAGAGTGCGTTGGCAGTATCGTGCGAATGTGTTTCCGTCGTTGACTGCGAAAGGCACATTTGACAGTTTGCCATAATTCTCGTTGGCAATTATCAGGGCGAAAGTGTTAGCGTTGTTTATACCTGTATATGGAATTTCAAGATCAACATCCGCTGGTTCCATCGTAGTGGTCTGCGATTTGCTGTCGGATAGAAATCCGGATGCATTGCCGAAACGGGCGGCAATCTCCTCTTTTCTGTCCCAGTAGTTTTTTACGGCAGCGCGGTTTAGTCCGTATGTCGCGAAAGTTGAGGTGGTCACGAATGACGGTAGATCGGAAAGTGTGGCAAGAATCTTGCATCCATGGAAAGCATCTTTCCCCATGGATTCGATTGACTGCGTTAGTCTTGCGTTGATAAGGTTTGTACACCCAGCGAAAGATTCCTCTCCGAGAATTCTGACACTGATGGGTAGCTGCAACTCTATTAATGATACACATCCTTTGAATGCGCGGCTTCCGATTGATTCCACGCCGAATGGGATGTTGATGTCGCTTAGGGATACACAATCAAGGAAAGAATCCTCATTTATCTTTTTGAGGGATGAGGGAAGTTCTGCGCTGATAAGTTTTGTACAGTTTCTGAATGCATTCTCTCCTATTGAAGTGATCCCTTCACCTACTGTCAGATGGGTGACGAGATCTTCGCGATAAGGTCTCTCTTTACCGAAATCCTTCATTTCTCCCTCGCCCGAGAATGACAGCACTCCATTTTTAAGTTCCCATTTGATGTGTTTGCCGGCATTGCCATTAGAACCGATACACAAGACAGAAGTCAGTAACAGTGAGCAAAATAGTAATAAAATCCGATTCATGATCCGTACATAGCCGCCGTCATCCCCTCATTGGCATTAGATTATAAATACGAAAAAGCGTAGGAATCTGTATCTGTTGCTGTCCTACTGCTTGAGGCTTCTCGCATTGCCTTGTCTATGTCGGACGGCAACGCAGAAGCCCACGCTAATGTATATGACGGATATGGCAGAGCCTCTGATGAGACTCTATACCATACGTCGGGATATTACATATCACGGACATCTACCGTTGCTCAATCCTTGACATAGACAGAAATTTTGCGAGAATTTCAAGCAGTCAAGAATTAGCGCGGATAAACGCTTTTTTATTAATTATGTCTTTGCATACCACCTCTATGTGGTCTGCATCCGCAAAGTTAAGTATAATATTTCAGTATTACAAGTTTTATTTTATAAAACTTAAGTTCATGTAAGTATTTAAAGAAGGAAACAATATATTGTGGATTCTGGACCAAATTATTGTTGATTTTGTTGTTGGGATTGGATTTTGCGGTGGTTTTGGATGTATTGTGTTTGGATGTGGTGAGGAAAACGTGTAATTTTGTAGCATGAGTGTCGGACTTGTATCAATGTGTAATACGGAATCGCAGGATACGGGTCTGTAAACGTATAAATTGGAAAAATCATGAGACGAGAATTGTTGAATCTGATAATAGGGATTTCGGTGTTGCCGGCTGTCGGTAATGCTGAGGAGCCTTCTATGGATAATGCAGAGGTGCCGAAGGGGTATTTCTTCGGGGATGATGCAGCTCCGGGTGGTTGGGAATGGCAATCGCCCGACTCGGTGGCGTATAACAAGGAATTGCCGCGTGCCACGTTTATTCCCTTTGGCGATGCCAAGAGCGCAAGAAAAGTGCTGCCGGAAAACAGTATATATCATATAAGCCTCGACGGGAAATGGAAATTCAATTGGGTTAAGGAGCCGTCAATGCGTCCCAAGTCTTTCTATGAGCCGGGCTTCGACGTATCCGGTTGGGATGATATTGACGTACCATCCAACTGGAATATTGTCGGGCTACAGACTGATGGTTCACAGAAGTACGGGACACCGATATACGTCAATCAGAAGGTGATTTTCCAGCACAAGGTGGCTGTTGACGATTGGAAGGGGGGAGTGATGCGTACCCCTCCCTCTGATTGGACCACCTACGATGCACGTAATGAGGTCGGTTCATACCGCCGTACATTCGAATTGCCCGGTCTGTGGGACGGTAGGGAGGTATATATCAATTTTGACGGTGTTGACTCCTTCTTCTATCTCTGGATAAACGGGCATTATGTAGGGTTCAGTAAGAACTCGCGTAATGCAGCGCGTTTTGACATCACTCCGTATCTCGTGAAGGGGGAGAATACGGTGGCAGTGGAGGTCTACCGCAATAGCGACGGTTCCTTCCTTGAGGCTCAGGATATGTTCCGGCTTCCGGGCATATTCCGGTCGGTGTCGCTTTACGCCACATCCCCTGTGCAGATACGCGACATCGTGGTGACTCCGGATCTGTCGGACGACTATAAGGATGGTCAGCTGAAGATCACGACATCACTGCGCAATCTCTCCGGACGTGCGGAGAAGGGGTGCAAGATGGTCTACAAACTATATTCCAATCCGCTTTACAGCGACAAGACGGTAGCAGTGGAGGATGGTGAGGTGAAATCCGAGCTATTCTCACTCCCGATTGACGGGGAGGAGGACGTGACGACCATACTGAGAGTGCCAGATGTGAAGAAGTGGAGTGCGGAGGAACCGTGGCGTTACACTCTTCTCGCCCAACTGAAGAATGGCAAGGGCGACGTTCTGGAGACAGTATCGGTCTACACCGGATTCCGTAAGGTGGAGATAAAGGATACGCCTGCATCAGAGGATGAGTTCGGGAAGACGGGGCGATATTTCTACGTCAACGGTAAGCCTGTGAAACTGAAAGGTGTCAACCGTCATGAGACGCATCCGGAACGCGGTCACGCCGTGACACGTAAAGATATGGAGCGCGACGTGATGATGATGAAACGTGCCAATATCAACCATGTGCGCAACAGCCATTATCCCCCCGATCCCTACTGGTATTATCTTTGCGACAAGTATGGACTTTATCTTATGGATGAGGCGAATCTTGAATCGCATGAATATTATTATTGGGATGAGTCGTTGTCGCATGTGCCTGAATTTGAGGCTGCACACGTGGCACGTAACATGGAGATGGTTCATTCCACGGTCAACAGTCCTTCGATTGTGATATGGTCACTTGGCAATGAGGCTGGTCCCGGCAAGAATTTTGAGGCGGCATACGCTGCCATAAAGGGATTCGACACGTCGCGTCCCGTGCAGTATGAGCGCAATAACGACATAGTGGATATGGGTTCCACGCAATATCCCTCAATAGAATGGGTTAGGGAGTCGGTCGGCGGCGACAACACGGAGATAAAGTATCCTTTCCATATCAATGAGTATGCTCATTCGATGGGTAATGCTGTCGGTAATCTTGTGGATTATTGGGATGCTATGGAGAGCACGAATCATTTCATGGGTGGTGCGATATGGGATTGGATTGACCAGTCGCTCTACAATCATGACGCTGCCACGGGGGAACGTTATCTTGCGTTCGGTGGTGATTTCGGTGATCGTCCTACCGACGGGCAGTTCGTCATGAACGGAATTCTATTTGGCGACATGACACCGAAGCCGCAGTATCATGAGGTGAAGAAGGTGTATCAGAATGTAGGGGTATCTACTACCGACATTAATAAGGGTGAGATAGAGATCTTCAACAAGAATTATTTCGTGCCGCTGACCGACTATAGCCTTGTATGGCGTCTGCTGAAAGATGGTGTGGAGGTAAGCCAAGGTGAGTTGGATCTTCCTGCTGTGGCTCCAAGAGGGAAAGAGAGCGTGAAAGTGCCGTTTGACTGTGCCTCATTGGATGGGAAGAGTGAGTATTTCCTTAACCTTGAATTCCGACTGAAGGAGGATAAGCCTTGGGCTGATGCGGGCTACGTGCAGATGGCTGAGCAACTAATGGTGGCGCCGGCTCAGCAGCCGTTGCAGCTTACGGATTTCGGTGGAAAAGGTAAGTTGAAGGTGAAGAAGGGGAATGGTACGCGCACTGTCATCGGCAACGGATTCACCGTTACCTTTGACCTTGCGAAAGGTACGCTTTCCAGTCTCCGTTACGGGGGACGGGAGATGCTCTCCGGTGGTAAGGGACCGCAGCTTGATGTGTATCGCGCATATCTCAACAATGATGCATGGATCGATGAGGATTGGTTTGCCAACGGTCTGTATAATATGCAGCACCGGGTGGTAGGCTTCAAACAGAAGAAGGATAAGTCAGGAAATCCGATGTTTGTGTTCACGATAGAGTCGCAGGCTCCGTGTGGCGGCAAGAAGATCGGCGGCAACGGCAATGCCTGTGGCACGTATTCGATAGATGAGAGCGAATCTAAACCGTTCGGGAAGGATGATTTCAAGATCACGACTGTGCAGACGTGGACTGTATACCGTGATGGGTCGGTCAGGTTGGATGCTGATTTCAATTCCAATAAACCGGAACTTGTGCTTCCTCGCCTTGGCTACGTGATGGAGATGCCGGCGGAGTATGACGATTTCAGGTATTATGGACGCGGACCGGAGGAGAACTACAATGACCGCAAGACGGGTCAGTTCATTGGCGTGTATGAGCGGAAGGTGAAGGATATGCTTACGCCTTACACACGTCCGCAGAGCAACGGCAACCGTGAGGAGGTGCGTTGGACTACGATAACCAATAACGGGAAAGGTCTGGAGTTTGTGGCAGATAAACCGATGTCGGTTACGGCGATACCCTACACAGAGAAGGAATTATTCGAGACTGACCATCACTACAAGCTACCGGTAAGCCACCGCACTGTGCTGCATCTCGATGCCGGTGTGACAGGACTCGGTGGAGCAAGTTGCGGACAAGGCGGACCCCTCCCTCAGGATCGCGTGACAGCCGCCCCCACCCGGTTCGGACTCCTCATCCGCCCCGTCAAATAATCCTAAATATGTTAATTGTCAAAAGGGAATCCAGTAATCTTGCATCATAGTGAATTTAAAAATAAGAAACGGTTGCTAATCTCGATGGGCATCCTCGTTATCTTGATATTAATTAAGGTAGCGTGGGTGTCATGGGGTATGCATGGTTATGGCTCTGTTGATGGAGAGCATAAGGATATTATGCAAAGGAGTGAATATCTTGCGTCTAAGATTGTGACCTCGCCCAGGCAACTTTTGCAAGAAATGCCATCTGGAATAGGGGTGCAATTTCAAGGAGAATGGGCATTGTACAGTTGCTCAATGTATGCCAAAGTATTAGCCAATATTTCACGCCCATATCCGGAAACAAAGAAACGGAAGCTCGCTATGATGGATAGTATTATTGGGATTGTAATATCTCCGGAATTGAGACTATATGACAACCTTCGCTGGGGTGAAGATCCGTTGGAAAGTCTTGACGGAGATCAGAGCCACGTTTCATATCTTAGTCATTTGGCTTGGATAATCTCTGAATATCGCAGTATTGGAGGTCAGAAGCATAAGGAATTGTTAGATTCTTTATGTGAGACAATGAACCGTCGGATATTGGAAAGTCGGGCATTGAATTTGGTTACATATCCAGATGAGCCAATTTATGTGCCCGACATGCTTGTGGCAATAGTTGCGCTTCACAACTATGGGTCAAAGTATCAACCTACTGTCCATGAATGGCTGGTAAGGGCAAAATCAGACTGGACGGATAAAAAGACCGGCTTATTGGTGTCATTTCTTGATGATGAAGGTTTACAAATTGATGATGCTCCAGTGAAAGGCTCTTACTCTGCGTTAAACTGCTACTATCTCACACTAATAGATCCAGAATTTGCCCTGTCGCAATATGAATTGCTGAAAAAGCATTTTATGCAGAACGGTTTATTTACAGGACTAAAGGAATATCATGATGAGTCATGTTGGCTTGGGATGGATATTGATGCCGGACCGATCATATTCAATCTCAGCCCGTCAGGAACTGCATTTGCCATAGGTCCTGCCACATATTTTGAGGATGACGATTACCGTGAAAATCTTCTGCGTACAGCAGAAATTGCCGGACATTCCGTTTCTTACAATGATAAAAGGCATTACCTTTTAGCTGACATAGCTCTCGTTGGTGAGGCGATAGCATTGGCAATGAGAACCAACTATAGGATGAGGTCTAATTAACTAATATGGTCGGTTACTTATAATATTCAAAAAATAAAAAAGTCGATTAATGGTTATTCATTTATGTAAATAATATCGGGATAATAATAAAAATGTCGTATTTTTTACGAATAAAACACGACAAAGCTGCGTCATGACCACGTAACTCGTACAAGTTCATTTGATTTCCTCGTTCAACATAACTATATTCCGTAAAGTGTAATATATCTAAAATAATTATGCTTCTGGAACATTATGTTCCTGGAGCATAATTATTTTTGGGCGTCGTGTTGTATTTGAGAAATGCAACCCTTGGTCTGTTCTTTTGCGAGAGATGACAGTGCTACAAACCTTTTGTGAGGAAATGGCGGAGGCTGAGGTGAGTTATCCCGTTGTCGTCATTCTTGGTTACTAATGGGGTCATTGAGATTACGTATTTCGGATAGTTGTCGTTTATACGGTGTAGTGTGCCGAATTCACGTTTGTAGGTCTCTTCGCTTGCTATCAGATAGGATGCCTGGATGTAGATACGGTTGTTATTTTCCGGATGGGTGCATACAAAATCCACCTCACCAGCCATCAGATGACCTACGTTTACAGTGTATCCCAATCTCAATAGATGCAGATATATGACATTCTCGATCAGTTTCTCAATGTCGCCTTGGCGACTTCCTCCTACGAGTGCATTGCGGATTCCATGGTCTTCAAAATAGAATTTCCCATTTGTCTCAAGCAACAGTTTCCCATGAATGTCAAATCGGTTGACGTAGTGCATCACGTATGCATCTGAGAGGTATTTAAGATAGTTGCCGACTGCTGTAGGCGTGACTTTCTCTCCTTGGGATTTCATATACTTGCTGATACTGTTTGCTGATATTGGTTTGCCAATATTGTCGGCAATGAATTTCGATAGATTCTCAAGAAACACAGCATTACGTATGTCATTACGCATGATTACGTCTTTCAATAAAGCTGTGTTATAGACGTCTAACTGATACTGGCGCACACCGCTGTCGTTAAGCCCGAAACGTATCAGACCCGGTAATCCTCCGAAATTAAGGTAGGCGGCAAGTGCATCATCTCCATCTGTCAGGTTATGGAATTGCAGAAAATCCAGATAACTTAGAGGTAGGATATATATACGTCGGTAGCGTCCTCCTATAAGAGTGGTCAGATCCCCGCTTAGAATATGGGCATTGCTCCCGGTGATTATTACGTCTGTATTCGGTTCTGTTCGCCAGCTTCTGACTGATTTCTCAAAGCTCTCAATATCCTGCACTTCATCAATCAGTATGAAATTATGTTTTGATGGATTATGTTGGCGTGCTATGTAATCGTTGAGTTCTCGATACGTGGATATGAAATCAAACTCACGTTTTTCCTTGTCAATATAGATTACATTATTTCGCGTATCAGATTCTTTATCGATCTTTATTGATTTGAGCAGATAACTTTTCCCTACACGTCGTTGACCTGTAAGCACCACTATCTGACCTTTACCAAGGCTATTTTCGACTAATTCAGAATATAGCTCACGTTGAATTATTTTTTCTTCCATAGAATAATTATTTTCTACAAATATAGTAAATTTCTTTTATAAAAGAAAAACTTTTAAAATCCGGCATAAATTTCTCTTACGGAAGAAAAACTATAAGAAGATAATGACCTTCTGACCTTCTCTGAAAAGCGCTGACAAATTTGAGGGTGATTAACTAATTTGGTTAACACGTTCTTGAGGCGTTGAACCCGAATCCTTGTCCAAACTCAAGAAGAAAACGGGTGATGTTTTCATAACATTCCAGTGGTTTGGGATGTCTCTGATCCAGTTGATGCCAGAGGGGTTGTATGAGTCGTATCGCTGTTTCATATTTCATCCTTTTTGTTTAGAAGCATGAACTGCTCTCGTGTACGCTCAATTTCATATTGAAGTTCTTCCGGTGTTGGCAAAACTAGTTCATATTTTGCTTGAAAGATTCCAATATCAGTTCTGTCTCCCAATGTATAACGAATTACCGCCTCATTTTTCTCCGCACAAAGAATAATGCCAATTGTTGGATTGTCAGATGGTTGACAAACTTCTTTATTATAATAATTCACATACAATTGCATTTGACCAACATCGGAATAGTCGGCACGTCCGGATTTCAGGTCAATTATTACATAACTTTTGGTTATTATGTTGTAGAATACTAAATCAGGATAAAAATGTTGCCCATCAATTGTTATTCTTTTCTGACGTCCAACAAATGCAAAACCACGTCCTAATTCAAGTAAAAATTCTTCAAGATGAGAAATCAAAGCTTCTTCAAGTTTTTTCTCATTCCATGATGGATCCGGCTTTGCCCCAATGAATTCAAGTACATAAGGGTCGTGTACTAAGGAACATGGATCAAATCTTTCGGGTTTAACCGGAAGGCATTCTTTAATCATCTTTTTCTGCTCACACTCATTTTTATATGTAGAAAGAATTCGTTCATAATTTTGAGTATGAATCTGACGCTCCAATTGACGTACACTCCAAGGATATTTTGCTGCTTCCCTTGCATAATATTCTCGTGCCTGGGGATTCTGAACACGAATAAGGACACGATAATGAGACCAACTCAATTTGAGACACAGTGTGTCGCAATTTGGAAATAACAAATAGAATTGTCTCATTTTCCGAAGATTGGAATAATCATATCCTTGTCCGAACTCATGTGTCAGGTGTTCTGATATATTCTTCAAGATTCTATCGCCATATACTGCACGTTCTGAACCTCCTTGAATTTTAACTATCATCTTACCTATGAGCCAATTGGTTATCACCATTTCTGAGTTGACGGCAGTATACACTTTCCTGCGCGCAGTGATAATGATTTGACGAATTTCTTCGAGAAATGATTTCTCTTGAAGGCTATTTTGATTTTTCATTTGGCGTCGGAGATTAGGGATTGGAGTGTTGAGGTGGTGTCGTTTTCCAGGGTGATAAGTTCGGCGAGGATTTCGTCGGTGGTGCGCAAGGGGGTATAGCGATAGAATAGGCGGGTGAAGGGGAATTCACAACCTACCTTATCTTTTGCCGGGTCACGCCATGCGTCTTGAAGCACGCAGTCGAGGCGACGCAGAAGAGTGAAAGGTAAAATCACATTCTCCACTTCCGTATCGTCATATACACCCCGGATTATCTCCTTGATGTTCCAGATTGTTCCTGCCAGTTCCTGTTCAGTCATATTCTAAAAATGTTTTATCAGTTCCCAAATGCAAAGTTAATAAAAATACGTTCAACTTATTGAAGTCATTTAAACTTCATTTCGAAAGTTGGATAATGTCTTCCGGTAGGAGGAAATTGTCGTTGGCGTTGAGGGGTGTGTTCCAGATTATTATGCTCTGCAAACATAATGTTTCTGAAACATAATACCAAATTTACGGTGATATTTTTTTGTAAAAAATAACCGGCAGCATTGTGATGGCTCACTATGCTGCCGGGATTATTTGGGTGTTTATCTTTTTGCGGTGGGTCAGGCTATGATCAGTCTTCCTCCTTCATGTTGTGGAATACGTTCTGAACGTCTTCGTCATCCTCGAATTTCTCAAGAAGTTTCTCGATAGCCTCACGCTGTTCGGGTGTCACCTCCTTGTAGTCGGTGGGAATACGTTCGAACTCAGCAGAGACAATCTCCATACCTTTCTCTTCAAGATACTTCTGGAGATTGGAGAACTGGTCGAATGCACCGTAGATGAGCCATTCCTCCTCCTCAGCCTCAAGCTCAGCCTCGAAGTCCATGAGTTCAAGCTCGAAATCCTCAAGCGCAGTGTCGGCGTTCGGTTTCACGTGGAATACGCTCTTGTGGTCGAAAAGAAAAGAGAGTGAGCCTTGTGTGCCGAGAGAGCCGCCGTGCTTGTTGAAATAAGAACGCACGTTGGCTACGGTGCGCTGGTTGTTGTCGGTGGCAGTCTCCACGACGATAGCGATTCCGTGAGGTCCGTATCCTTCGTAAACGATCTCCTTGTAGTCGCCGGCATCCTTATCAGTAGCCTTCTTGATAGCTCTTTCCACAGTGTCCTTAGGCATGTTTGCAGCCTTTGCATTCTGCATGAGCACGCGCAGACGAGGGTTCATGTCGGGATCCGGTCCGCCGGCTTTAACGGCGATTGTAATCTCTTTACCGATTCTGGTGAACGTGCGGCTCATGTTGCCCCAGCGTTTCAGTTTTCTTGCTTTGCGATATTCAAATGCTCTTCCCATATTATGAGTCTTGAATTAGCCCCCCTCCTTAACATGGGAGGGGGACTGTTGATAATTTACAAATTGATTAGCGGAGTTCTGCTCCTGATTGGGTCAATGCCTTGATGATTTTCTGCATCACAGCATCGATTTGTTTGTCGTTAAGGGTCTTCTCATCATCCTGCAAGGTGATTGAGATAGCGTAGCTCTTCTTGCCTGCGGGGAGGTTCTTCCCTTCATATACGTCGAAAAGAGTGACTGATTTCAGCAACTTGCGTTCAGCCTTGCGCACTGTCTCCTCAATCTGAGAGAATGATACGTCGGAATCAATGAGCAGCGCGAGGTCGCGTTTCACGGGCTGGGTCTTCGGGAGCGGTGCGTATGTCACCTGATGCTTAGCCACCAGCTTGAAGAGGCTGTCCCAGTCGAGTGCGGCATATACTACGCTCTGACCGATGTCGAATCTTTTCAGAAGGTTGCCGCGAAGGATGCCGAGTTCTCCGATACGTTTCCCGGCACGTGTCTTTATGTTGAGGCGTGCGGAGAAGAACTCATCTGAATCCTGTGTGCAGACGATTGCTCCGGAAGGGAGACCGAGCACGCGGAATATGTTGAATACGATACCCTTCAGGTCGAAAGCGGATGATTCCACAGCCTTGCGGTTCCAGGAGGGTAGGGTGTAGTCACCGGTCATCCAGATGCCAAGCTCCATACTCTCATGGAACGGGGCAAGCGGTTTCTCTACGGTGCTCTCCTTGTCGGTATCCTTGTGGTAAACGTTGCCGAACTCATAGAAACGCAGGTTCTCCGCCTTTCTGTTGATGTTGTGGGATATGGATTCCAGACCGCCGAAGAGAAGCGTGCGGCGCATGACGGAGAGGTCGCCACTAAGCGGGTTCATCACTTTCACGCATCCGTCGATCGGCAGCTGCTCTGATTTCTCATAGTAGGATGCTGCCGAGAGGGAGTTGTTGAGAATCTCCATGAAGCCTTCGCCTGTCAGACGGTTGCTGACGAGCTGCTGGAGGGCATAGCTGAGGTCGGTATCCCCCTGCGGTGAGAGGTTGGCGTGCATCTCAGTACCGAACTCCACATTGTTGTAGCCATAGACGCGGAGAATCTCCTCAACTACGTCGCACGGGCGGGTAACGTCTACACGGTAGGTCGGCACGCGCAGGTTGAGAATGTCGGCATTCTCCGGATCGCGTTCCACGGATATTTCAAGAGCACGGAGTATAGCTATCACGAGTTCGTCAGGGATACGTTTGCCGATCAGCGACTCGCAATAATCAAGAGAGAGAGCTATCTCGGCGTCGGCTACGGGAGCAGGATATATATCCTCGATATTGCCGCAGATCTCACCGCCTGCAAGCTCCTTAATCAGTACAGCGGCGAGTTTGGCAGCATATACTGTGATATTCGGGTCGGCACCACGTTCATAGCGGAACGATGCGTCGGTGTTCAGACCGTGGCGACGTGCTGTCAGACGCACGCGGGTGGGGTTGAAGTATGCACTTTCGATAAACACGTCCTTTGTGTCGGCAGTTACGCCTGATTCAAGACCTCCGAACACTCCGGCGATACACATCGGCTCTTCGGAATTGCAGATCATGAGGTCTTTCTCATGAAGTGTTCTTTCCACACCGTCAAGAGTGACAAACTTTGTGCCGGCAGGGCATGTGCGCACCACAATCTTTTCCCCTTTCACCTTGGCGAGGTCAAAGCAATGGAGAGGCTGCCCGATGCCGTTGAGGATAAAGTTGGTGATGTCGACGATATTGTTGATGGGGCGTTGTCCGATGGCAAGTAGCAGGGTGCGCAGCCATTCGGGAGATTCCTTCACCTCCACGTTGCGGATAGTGACACCGGAATAGCGGGGTGCACCCTGAGTGTCGTCAACGCAGATCTCCACCGCACCGTCGTTTCTGTCGGGAGCGAAGCTCTCCACGGAGGGGATATTCACCTCCGGTAACGAGTCTGTGCATCCGTTCTCAAAGGAATTACGGGTGAAGAGCGCCTTCAGGTCGCGAGCCACGCCGTAATGGCTGGCAGCGTCCACGCGGTTGGGAGTAAGTTCCACTTCCAGACAATAGTCGCTCTCTACGTTAAAATATTTTGCAGCGGGAGTTCCGGCAGCGACAGAATCGGGTAGCACCATGATTCCGTCGTGGCTTTCACCGACGCCGATCTCATCTTCGGCGCATATCATGCCGTTGGATTCCACACCACGTATTTTGGATTTCTTTATCTGAAACTCCTTGTCGCCGTCGTAGAGCGTGGTGCCGATTGTGGCTACCACCACAGTCTGCCCGGCAGCCACGTTGGGCGCACCGCATACGATGGTCTGAGGCTCGCCGGAGCCAAGATCCACAGTCGTTATATGTAGATGATCGGAATTGGGATGTGGCTCACAGGTAAGCACTTTGCCTATTACAATGCCTTTGAGTCCCCCTTTGATGGATTCCACTTCCTCCACGTGGTCACATTCCAGACCGAGCGAAGTTAGTGCGGCTGTCAGTTCAGCCGGAGTGAGAGAAAAATCGATGTAGCGTTTAAGCCATTTATAAGAGATATTCATAATGATATGATGCTGTCGTAGTCGAAAGGAAACATGAGGTTTCCAAGGGTGCAAAAGTAATAAAACTCACTGAAATATGCAAGTCTATACCGCCGGGAGTTCGATACGGAATGTGGTGCCCTTGCCGATTTCTGATTCTTTCACGAAAATGCGTCCCCCGTGGTATTCCTCAATTATTCGTTTTACGAGGGTCAATCCGAGTCCCCATCCGCGTTTCTTGGTGGTGTAGCCGGGAGAGAATACTGTCTTGAAATTCTTGCGCGGAATCCCCTTGCCGGAGTCCTTGACCTCTATCCACACTTTCCCTTTTTCAGAGCCGGTGGAGATGTGCAGCTCACCCTCGCCACCCATGGCATCTACGGCATTCTTAGTGAGGTTCTCCATCACCCATTCTATCAGAGAGGATGACAGCCACACCCCATGGTCATCCTCGCTGAAGTCCATGAAGATGCGCACCTTGCCTGATATGCGGCTTTTCATGTATATGAGAGCCCGCTCCACAGTCTCGTTCAGATATTCGAGCTTCAGTTCCGGTTTTGAGCCTATCTTTGAGAATCTGTCGGCAATCACCGATAGCCGCGTGACGTCTTTCTGTATCTCGTCGGTCACTTCACGGTCTATGCCCGATGCCTCCAGAAATTCGTTCCACGCCATAAGCGAGGATATGGGGGTGCCGAGCTGGTGGGCAGTCTCTTTCGACAGACCAGCCCACAGTTTGTTCTGTTCCGCACGTTTCGTGTATGCGACGGCAAGATATATTATGAGTGCCATTATTATCATCGCCACCAATTGCACGTAGGGATACATGCTTAGACGCTTCAGCAGGATGGAGTCTTCATAATAGATGTATTGATACACGTTGTGGTATATCTCCACTTTGATGAAATGCGGATGATTCTTAGCAAGGTCGGGGAGAGGTCGTCCTTCACCCGCCTCTATTATTATCTTGCGAAGAAACTCCTTGTTTTGTGGCGACAGTTCCTCAAAAGATTCCGAATCCATGTCGGTTTTATCCGGTAGTGGGAAGTTGCGGAAGTCGAGGATATTGTAGGCGGAGTCGGTGACGAGCACAGGTATTGAATTGTTCTGGCTTATTATTGCGAGGAGGAATTCAAAGTCGGATTCCGTATCTGCTTTTGCAAGTTTCTCCGTAGCACTCGCCCAAATGTCCATTCTATCACGTTCCTGTTGTGCAAGCTCTTTGACTAGGCTGTTGCTGACGAGCAGGAATAGTATCATGGCTATGGCAGCGATGATGAGGAATATTATTTTGCCGGTGCGCCGACGTTCGTAGATTCCCAAGGAGGTTGATGGTTTATGGTTTAATGATTATGGTTTGACGGGATCCCTCGCCCATGGGCTCGGGCACGGAACTCCAGCCTCTTGCACTCTAATCTCCCCCTTTAGGGGGTCGGGGGCCGACTTTAGGAGCAACTCGCTTCATATATGAATCGTGCTACAGAGGAGGCGGTGTTCGGACCGATTATGATGTCGGCTATCCTTTTCACTTCCGGCAGGGCGTTCTCCACGGCTATTGCCACGTCGGCAGCCTTCAGCATCGGTATGTCGTTGATATTGTCGCCGAATACCACCACTCGGTCTGCACCACATCTCTCTTTCAGCCGACGGATGGCGTTGGCTTTTGACACGTCGGGAGAGAACACCTCAAGGTTGGCAGTGTCAGAGCCGTAGATGTCCTGATAGAATATGGGATTACAGCTCACTGAGGATTTGATGTCGAGATATGTCGGTTCAACTATTGATGCCGCCTGCACGGAGTAGAACAGGGAGACTCCCGTCAGCGGGTCGGGCATTTCCGACTCACCGTCAGCCGGGATATGAAACACCTTGTATCGGCTTCCGTCTCTTTCGGATATGAATGCTTGTTCATGCGTGGAGAGTGCGCCTGTATGGTAAATGTTGATCTTATCCTTGTCAAGGCAATATATGAATGTCGGCAGATGATGCCTACGGCAGATGGAGAGTATTTCGGATGCCGTCTCAGCCTTCATTGTCATTGAGTCGGAGAAATCTCCTGTCACCGGATCCCATATTGCTGCTCCGGTCATGACGATGTAGGGGACTGTGGCGTGGATATCTTTCATGAGGGTAGCCACAGTTGAGGGTGTACGGGCGGTGGCGATTGAGAAGAGTGCACCATTGCCGATTGCCTCATTGATGAGGCGTATGGATTCGGCAGATACTCGCCCGTCGGATGAGAGGAATGTGCCGTCAAGATCGGTTACGAAAAGGGTCTTTGCCATACCGGAATCAATGTTTTTTCACTTTTATCTCCTCCCATTCGGCATCACTGATCTGCGACTCATGCCATTCCTCGCGGTTGTTGCTGTAGGAATAGTCTGACATGGATTCGGAAAAGTCTTTTATCTCGACAAACTCCACATCTTCGGCATACTCCTTCGGGATGATGGGTTCGCCATAATTCCGGTACTGTCTGCGCCGGCGGGAGCGTGAGTTGTAATAGTCATAGCTGTCATTGGCATCCTCCTTTGCCTGCTGTCTCTCTTGTCGGCGTGCCTGTCGGGATCCGGGACGCGGAGGCATTCCGGTGGCGTTGCGGAGGAAATCTTCAGCCTTGTTCGCCATATATCGCTTGATCATCTTGAGTATGGCTGGCCAAAGAAGAAGTAGAAGTATTAGTATGATTAAGAATATACCCACAATTTGCTGATTGAAAAATTAAATTGTCAGAAAAACGTTAAGTAATTCAACCGGGTTCAGTTTATCCTCGAAACAGGATTGAGAGCCCGATATAGAATATGATAAGCCACATCAGCCCACCCACTCCGAGAGTTGCGCAGAATGCGATGGCAGCGGCTACAAGGATAAAACGTGGAGCGTTATCCTTAAGTTTAAGATTCTTGAATTTTAATGAGAACATTCTTAGGGGAGAGTTCATCAGCCAGCATTCAATCAGAAGCACCGGAAGAAATACAAAGCTCGAGAAGAGAGAATCAGCGCCGTTCATGAATGTGGCGGTGTATCCTATCCAGAATATAGCGTTTGCCGGGATTGGCATTCCGATGAACGACGTAGTCTGTCGGGTGTCAATATTGAATCTTGCAAGGCGTATTGCGCCAGCCACGGGTATTAGCAATGCAGTCCATGGGAGCCATTGCAGGGCCTCTGTCCAGCCGCTCATGAGATTGAACACGATAATTCCCGGCGCGACACCGAAAGTGACGAGATCCGACAGGGAGTCAAGCTCTTTCCCAAGATTTGAATATGCGTGCAGGGCACGCGCCGCGAATCCATCAAGGAAATCGGCGATGGCACCGATGGCTATGAATATATATGCCCATAGATATGCCGGCATCCCCCACAACAGGTTGTTGCCGTGAAATGCTGTGATGATTGCGAGGCAACCTGCAAGAAGGTTGATGCAGGTGATTGAATTTGGGATATTGGCTTTTATTGGGTTCATTTTTCTGTTGGAGGTTTAAGACGTGCTACAGGTGTAACGCCTCCTCTGACGATTTGTTTCATCCCCACAAGGATTTCGGTGTCAAGAGGGAGGTATAAGTCAACTCGCGAACCGAATTTTATGAATCCGAGATGACCGTCGATAGAGGCGTTGTGGCCTCTTCGGGCATACGTCACGATTCTTCGTGCCATGGCACCGGCAATCTGTCGTGCCATTATCCGCATGCCGGATTCAGTGACGATTCCTATCGTGCTGCGCTCGTTTTCCGTACTTGCCTTTGGAAGATATGCGGAAAGGAAGCGTCCACGGTGATGGCGGACGTATTCCACGGTGCCTTCTGCCGGATACCAGTTGGCATGTACGTTGAGTGGCGACATGAATACGGAAAGCATGATGGCTTCCGATTTAAGATATTCCGGCTCATACACTTTCTCAATAGCCACTACTTTTCCGTCAACCGAGCTTATTACCATATTTTTGCGTGGTCCGGCATAATGTCGCAGTGGACAACGGAAGAAGTTGAACACGAAAAGATACATGATTATGGAAATGGCAGAGAATATTGCCGGGATGATGTATGGAGGCATGAAGAGCCACACGGGAATATTCAGAACCCCGAGCACAAGGAAAAGCAATATAAGGATGTTGGTGCCTTCTCGATGTATCTTCACTTTATTATTGAGATTTTTTAGGTTATGGCTTGCTGTTGTCTTGCCGCGTGTCTGTGAAGGAGAGAATGGCAACTGAGAGGCAAAGCCGGTAAGTGAATGCAAATTTAGCCTTTTTATTAGTATCTCGCAAATTTTTTGTAACTTTACATCCCATTTTTCAATTGCCCAACGACAAAAAGATGGAAAAAAGAGAAGCTCTTATGATTGTGAATCCGGTGTCAGGGACGCGTTCGAAGCGTGGACTGGAGGAGTTGGTAGTGTCGCGTCTTGCCATGTCGGGCGTGACAGTACGCACTCTCTACACTGAAGGTTCGGGCGATGCCTCTCGGTTTGCCGAACAGGCAGTTGCCCATGATTACGACATGGTGATATCAGCCGGTGGCGATGGCACAGTGAATGAGATTGCAGGGGTGTTATCGCATACCTCCACGAAGCTTGGCATTCTGCCCCTCGGTTCCGGCAACGGTTTTGCCCGCTCGCTTGGCATTCCGCAGGACGTGGAGGAGGCGTTGAAGGTCATTGCAGAAGGGTATTCCTTGCGTTGTGACAGAGGTGTGGTCAACGGTCTGCCGTTTTATTGCACGTTTGGCGTGGGGTTTGATGCCGCGGTCAGCGAAAAGTTCTCCAAGATGAAGCGTCGCGGACGCATCACGTATGTCAAGAGTGTGTTTCGTGAATTTCTGAATTATCAGCCGGAGCCGTATGCCCTATCGATAGGTGGGTCGGTGCTTACGGAGAAGGCTTTTCTGATAGCCGTGTGTAATGCCCCGCAATATGGCAACAATGCGTATATCGCCCCTCATGCTAAGCTTTCCGACGGTATGCTCGACATAACGGTGGTACATTCCGGTTCGCCGTTGTCAACAGTGCTTGTGGGTGTTGATCTTCTTACCGGATACATCGACCGCAACACTCTAATTGACACGTTCCGTGTGAGTGCCGCCACCATTACGCGACTCGGTTGCGGACCCGTCCACATCGACGGCGAACCGATGACTCTTGGCACGAATTTGGAAATCTCGTGCGATCCGTCGTCTCTGTCGGTCTACGCTCCGGAGAAAGAGGCAGAGTTCAAACCGATAGTCTCGCCATTGCGTGCGATGATCGATGACTTTCGCTACGACGTCAAGGCAAAGTTCCGCTGAAATCATGGAAGCAGGTCTGTCTGCCGTATGTAGACAGACCTGCTTCGCTATGGATATCAGAATTTTATAGACTTATTGTCACTTCCCCAGTCGTCTTGTGATGACAAATGAAGGATAATCGGACCCTTTTCTGTGGTTTCAGGCATGAGGATAGCTCCTTTCATCGTTGTTATATTATTTCTGACAGCCTGTATTATACCTGTTTGTATGCTCGTTTCCCTTGATGTACCGTCGGTGTAGTTTATCTTGAATGAGGCTGCATCCATGGCGGTGTAAGGTTTATCTTTGTTTGCAAAAGTGTAATAGAAGAATAATTCAGTATCTCCATCCTCTTGTTTTGTACCGATTGGTGGTGTCAGAGAGGTGCGATATGGCGATGTAGGTTTTTCAGTCGCCGTTATAATGATTTTGTCATCCGGATTGTGGATGGTATATTTGGTGAAGTAAGGTAATGTAGAGATTGCAATATTATCCAGTACCATGCCGTCGCGAAGGTCGGTTGTACTGACGAAACGCACTTTGCCTACCAGTCGGCTGAGTGTTAAATCTTTTTCAATTTTTTGAGATGTTTTTGTGAGGGTGATAAAGCTGCCGAAACAATCAAGGTTATCGTTGTTGATTTCGAATTTGTTGACGGTGAATACTTGGTGTGATGGTCTGCCACTTTCTGTATATGCGGTGTTATAGTAGCAGTCTTGATATAATCCTTTATCATCCGGTTGTTGGTCTTCCGGTATATAGTCTGCAAACAGTATGATTGTGTACTCTCCTTCTGGTACTGAGAAGGTGATGGTTCCCTCATTGTCTGTTGCCAATATCTCTTTTCTTTCAACAAATTCTGGATCAACTCCGGCAGTTGTGCTTTTCAGAATCCCTTTCAGTAGTTTCGCGGAGTAGCGGAGTTTGTGACCGTCGTGGTTCTCTCCGGCTCGTGTGTTGCCTTCGTTGGGGTTGGAGAGGGTGAGGGTGATAGTTCGGCTCTCTTCTGTAGGTGTAAATGGATTGTCAATCACTTCCGTCGATGTGCAGGCGGATAGCATCAGTGATATGATGGCTGCTGACATTGAAATCGAAGTCTTCTTCATGAGGGTTGTTGTTTTAAGGGTTATAGTTTATAGTTTATAGTTGAGGGAGAGGGGGTTAATGGTTATTGGTACGGCACCCCTCGCCCATGGGCTCGGGCACTGAACTCCAGAGAACACATGTCATTGCTATTTTTCAGCTCCTCTCTCTTTAGGGGAGATGCTCTTTTTAGTTCCCCCTTTAGGAATGGGGGCTCTGCTGGGGGCTGGACTATCGGGCTACTTCTGGGTGGTATGGGTATGATTATCTCATCTTCCCAGATGTTGTCGATATTTATACTGTTGGCATAGAAATTGGTGAGGAAATCACCTTTGACGGTGGTGGTCTTCCCCCGTTCTAATGGGAACGTGATGTTTCTTGTCATTGATACGATTGTCAAGGCAGAATTGATGACCGTCAGACTGACGGACACATACTCCCTCTCACTCTCGGTAAAAATCCAACCGGAAGAGATTTGAGCCTGCTTTGCAAATAGAGGTGGTAGTGGCAGTTGAGTAGAGGGAGAGTCATAGTATCCGTAAGGTTGCCCGGTTGATACATTGAAAAAAGATGCGATAAGGTTTTCAAAAGATAGCCTTACATAATACTTCTCGCCTCGGCTTATAGGTAGGTCGGCATATTTCAGGAACTGTTCCACGTCTGTGGCTACAATCTTGAAGTCAGCAGTAGGCGGTGAAAGCTCGATGGGTATTGTGAGATCGGCGGAGATCTTGTTGTGGTAAGGAGTTAGGTCTAAGGTGGAGGTGTGGAATCCGCATCTTTTGGCTATTCCCGATTCAGATTGTGTAAACAATGGGGATATCGTTTTCAGAGATGATAGGTCGAAATGATAGGGAGAGTCATCAGATTCCCGCATGTCGCACCATACGGATATATTGTAGACATCGGGAGATAGCGTTTCATTGCAGTCAATTATAAGTTCTCCTTTGCTGAAAGTATCATCCGAAAATGTTTCCTCAATCCTTATCGGAGGGGAAGCATTATCCGTCTTGGATATTTCTATGACTATGCGCCATGTGCCGCCTTCAGCTTTTGTCGGTGGATAATAGGCGAGTAGGTCTGCCCATTTGAGATTGAAAGATAAAGAAAGTGATAACGTCACTTCCGTTGGATCTTTCGCATCAGGGTCCGGGTAGGTGTGTATGCATGCCGGCATGAGAATGGCACACACGGCAATCACTACCGTGAACAGTATATCTGTCAATATGTAGTGGCGTTGAGACATAGTCATTATTTTCTTGTGAAACTGTAAGTGAGGCTGATGGCAGCCCTGTCTATTCCGAACCATGTTGTGCGGCGGGTGTCGGCAAGTGCACCATTATTGACGTTGTGGAATCTGTCATATTGCAGTGACGCGAATCCGGCGCCGATTGAAAGCTCAATACCCAATCGTGGAGTCAGACGGAACCGGTAGCCGTATGTCACTCCGGCATTCAGTAACGGCCGGTTAGAGTCCTGGTATCTGAAGTCACCGTATTTTACGTTATACCATGCTGTCGCAAGGTGTAATCCGAAGAAATGACCTGTCTGGACCGGTTTGAGCCACCATCTTATTTCCGGCATTATAGAAAGATTGCGTAGGGCAAAACGTTCGGTAAAGAACCAAGGGCACCAGGCTAATCCCAATGACGCGGATATGTGTGGATGAAAACGTACCTCACATTCCACATTCATGACAGTGGTAGCCCACAATATCGCATTTGTCTTTAATGTGACAGAGGGATGAGACCCGATAGAATCCGTTTGTTGACGTGAGGTTCCCGGTAGCCTGTCAGGACTCAATTCCGCCATTGCCGGTATATGAGCCGACAATATAATTATAGCTATGAATATAATGGGGCAGAACGTATGAGGTTTCATGGGAACTGACCAGGGGGATGCCCTGATTTTGGGTTAAATGAGTTTATTTCGCAAAATAAACTCATTTCCGCAATTATACCAAATATTTGTAAGTATTTTTGTAAATATTTGATTAAATAATGAGATTTGGTGATAATAATACAGCAAAATCACCTTATCATCCATGAGATTTTAAAGCATAGCCGCTATTTTGCGGATATTGGCAAGTCGGTTCATGAAAGAGGAATCAGCTTTTGCAACCTGCATATTATAGTCTGCTTGAAGTTTCAACCAGATGTTTGCAGAGATACCAAGAGCCGCTTCAAGGAGAAGTGCAAGTTCAGTATTGATGGCTCTTAAATTCACAAATTTGTGAATATATTTTTTATCAGAGATGATTGTAGTGCCGGATTTCTGAGGCGTAGAGGAATTTGTGGGGGCGGAGGCTGTCGTAGACTTTGTTGCCGGATACGTAGGTGGCGCGTATGAGGTTGTCGGGGGAGAGGGTCATGAGCACGAAGAGTTTGTCGAAGATGGAATCGGAGAAATTCAGACGCCATTCGATAAATTCTGATGGACGGAGATTGATTACCGTCATATCTGCCTCATAGCCCGGCAAGAGGCTACCGATGCGGTCGGCAAACCGTAATGTCTCCGCTCCGCCACGCGTGGCGAGATAGAAGGAACGTATGGCATCAAGACTCTTTCCACGAAGCATAGCCACCTTGTAGGCATCGCCAAGCTGACGGAATACGGAGAAATTGGTACCCCCGCCCACGTCGGTGCCAATCCCGACGTTCACCTGACGGTCTGACTTTTTTGCTTCCCAATATTTAAATTCACCGTCGCCAAGAAACATATTGCTGGAGGGACAATGTGCCACACCACATCCTGTGGCATGAAGGCGTTGCCATTCCTCTTCACGCACTATGCAGCAGTGTGCCATGATGGAATGCTCGCCCAACAGACCGAAATGATCATATACGTCAGTATAGTTTGAGGCATCCGGGAATAGGCTCATTACCCATTCAATCTCATTCTCCGCCTCATCAAGGTGAGTGTGCATATATACCCCCTTGTCGGCATACCTGCGGTATAGTTCTCCGGCAAGTTGCAGTTGCCGAGGGGTAGAGGTGGGTGCGAAACGCGGAATTACGGCATAGAGCTGTCGTCCCCGTCCGTGCCATTTCTCCAACAGTGATTCCGACAGGGCGATCGATTCATCGGCATCCTTATCGCGTAGGGCATCCGGCAGATTACGGTCCTGAAGCACCTTTCCGCAGATCATGCGTGTGCCGTAGCGTTCGCTCTCTTCAAAAAATGCGTCTACGCTTGAGGCGTAGGTCGTGGCGAAGACGTTGGCTGTGGTCGTGCCTTGCGAAAGGATCTGACGGAAGAACATACGGGCTGCATTGTCGGCAAAATCCTTGTCGGCAAAACGTATCTCATTCGGGAAGGTATATTGGTTGAGCCAGTCGAGCAGGGTGTCGCCGAAAGACCCGATCATCGGGCTTTGCACGTAATGTGTGTGGCAATCGATGAATCCCGGCATGATCAGTGCATCCTCATATCTGTCGATCGCGTCAGCACTAAGCGACTCATGACGTGGCGCGACATCGGCATACTCACCCACATCGACTATGCGTCCGTCTCGCATCACAACAAGCCCGTCCGGGAAATAGTCATAGCAGTCTTCCGGAGCATCGACAAACGGATTGGATTTAAAAGAGAGTATCCTTCCGCGCACTCCGGAAAGAGGCGATTTATCATTAGTATGGGATGTCATTTCGATCATAATGGAATTATATAATTAATTTAAGTTTCGCAAGTTTTCCAACTTGCTTCACTTAAATGGTTTAAGGTTTAATGTTTATGGTTTATGATCATTAAATTTTGTATAATGAAAAGATTCGTG
>NZ_SRYB01000046.1:0-28608 GCF_004793975.1 Lepagella muris | reverse complement strand
CTGATTATTTGATTTGGTGCTCTTTTTTATTCACATTTGTTTTTAAACAAGCTCTAAATATACTACCTAGACAAGATTGAGTCGTTGGTATTAATATTTTTGTCAAAATTGATATAAATAAAATGATTGAAATAAAAAATAAAGTCGATTGTTGTGGATGTAATGCTTGCGGAGATATATGTCCCACAAACGCAATAACATTTAAAAATGATATTGAGGGCTTTTGGTATCCGGAAGTGAATACTGATAAGTGTATCAATTGCCATCTTTGTGAGAAGACATGTCCGATGTTGCATAAAGCAGATAGCGTTATTCGGTTTGATGTCCCAAAAGTATATGCCGCTTACTCAAAAGATGAAGAAATTAGAATTGATAGTACTTCGGGTGGTATATTTTCTGTTTTGGGGCAGAATCAATATAATAAAGGTTCATATGTTGGTGGGGCTGTATATAACGAAGACCATACTGTGTCTCAAATCATTAATAATGAGCCTTCTTCTCTGGGTAAATTGCGAAGTAGCAAATATTTACAGAGTAATGCTACTAATGTCTATAAAAAAATCAAAAAACTTTTAAGTGAGCAAAAAAGAGTTCTTTTTTGTGGTACGCCTTGTCAAATACAAGCGTTATATAGATTTTTAGGCAATAGGGATTATGATAATTTAGTGACAATTGACTTTATCTGTAGGGGAGTTAATTCTCCAAAAGTATTTCTTTCATATATGAAAATGCTTGAAACTCAATTTGGAGCAAAAGCTAATCGTATAAAGTTCAAGGCAAAAGAATGGGGCTGGCATAGATTCTCCATGAGGGTAAATTTTGAGAATGGTAAAGAATATTGTAAGGATCGCTATCATGATTTATTCTTTATTGGTTATCTTCAATCGGGTAATTTTGCTCGACCGTCTTGCTATGATTGTCCATTTAAAGGCTTTCCTCAGAAATCAGATATTACTTTAGCCGATTTTTGGGGTATTGAAAATATTGATCCTACAATGGATCAGGATAAAGGTACCTCTCTTGTTATGGTAAATTCAAAGAAAGGGGAACAATTATTTAATGAAATAAAGAATGACATAGTATGGAAACAGTTTACTCTTGAACAAGCTAGACTTTGCAATCCAGCAATGGATTCCTCATTAACACCATCAAATGACAATAGGAATGAATTCTTTAATGCTCTTGATAAAGATACATTTGATAAGGTTGCCAAAAGGTATTTCCCACTTCCAACTGTTAAAAATAAGTTAAAGAGATATCTGTCTGTCATGGGAGGAATAAAAAGGATGCTTAATTTTATAGGATATAGCCCCTTACATCTATTTAAGGTACTATCTTTAAATTTGTTTAGCAAACACTTGTCATCTACATCTAAAATATCGTTTTTCTTTACTCGGCATTGCATTTTAGATATTGCTAAAAATGCCTCAATAAGGATTAATGGTAAATTAAGAATGGGAGTAAATCAAGTAAAGAATAGCCGAATGGAAACACGGTTACTTTTGGAAAATAATGGGAGTCTTGAAATAACTGGAAATTTTTCCATATTTTCTGGCTCTTATATACGTATTGTTGAAAATGGACATTTGATTCTTCATGATGGATTTATAAACGAAAATGTACAAATTACATGTGGGGATAAGATAGAAATTGGACATGGATGTGCAATAGGAAGAGATGTGGTGATAAGATCTTACGATGGTCACATGATTAAGATGTCTGGTTATTCTATCTCCAAACCAATTAAGATTGGAAATCATGTTTGGATTGGTCAGGGAGCAACAATATTAAAGGGAGTAACAATTGGCGATGGTGCTATAATCGCAGCCGGGGCATTGGTGACAAAAGATGTACCGGCAAAATCAATTGTTGGCGGTGTTCCTGCTAAAGTTCTTAAAGATTCCGTGGAATGGTATTAATAATTCATGATTTTGTAGGTTCGTTATGAAAGTTTTAATCATAGGAGGAACTGGATGTATCAGTTCCGCAATTCTCTCAGAGTGTATATCAAATAAATTAGATGTAACAATTATCAATCGTGGACATAGGAAATCTAATATTCCAGATGGTATTCGTTTAATTATAGCGGATAAAAACGATGTGAATACTATACAGAAATCTATTTGCAATGATCACTTTGACGTAGTGATTGATTTTTTGTGTTATAATGCTGATGATATTAAAAAGAGCTTTAGTCTTTATTCAAAAGTTACATCTCAGTATTTCTTTATTTCTTCAGCTCAGGTGTATGACTATCCTAATATTGATGTAAGTTTTGAGGATTCCTCCAAGGTGGATTCCCGATGGGATTATAGTATTAATAAATGGGCAGCTGAGGAATGTCTGAGGGATTTGTCTCAAAAAACAAACACTGCATATACAATCATAAGACCATCAATAACATATGGGGATACGAGGATACCTTATGGAATCACTCCTCCTTATGGGAAACATGGCACCATAATAAAAAGGGTTCTTTTAGGAAAACCTATTATAAGATGGAATGAAGGTAAAAATTTGTGCAATATGATGCGTGTGGAAGATTTTGCAAAATTTTTTGTTCCTCTTATCGGAAATAAAAAGGCATATAATCAGGAGTTTAATATATGCGGTAATAATGTCTATTCTTTTGAGGAAGTATTACATGCAATAGAAGAGAATCTTAAAGTACCAGTCAAGACTATTGATCTCACTCCAGAAGAATATGCTGCTTATATTCCAGAAAGACGAGGTGAATTGATAGCTGGAAGATCAACCGATTGTAAAAGCTCATCATCCAAAGTTAAGTCAATAATACCTTTTGTCAACGAAGAATACGATATTAAGAGTGGTGTGGCGAAGACTATTGACGCTTATGTCAATAATAATTGGATGGATGGTATGGATTATTCTTTTGACGGAATATGTGACAAAGCTGTAAAAGACTGGTGCAATCGGAATAATTACAATCCCAAAGATTTCAATATCGGTTTTATTGATTATCTTGGAAATGCATCATGGAAAGATAAAATATCTTACTATTGTTCCTTTCATAAAGGAAGACTTGATGCTAAGATACTTAAATTTGCTACAAAAATTTATAATAAGTTGATTTAGATGTATATATCCCATGAATAGAAGAATGGTTTTATCAAATATTTATAATAGTAATGCAAAATATTCTCGATGAAAAGAATAGTTATTAAGAATAAATAAAAGAACGTAATATCTGATCAAACGCCTAAATAATAAAAGCGAAGTTTTATTTATATTATATGTCAAGTTCAAACAAAACTATAGCTAAAAATACAATTATGCTTTATATCAGGATGATCCTGAGTATGGTTATATCATTGTATACTTCAAGAGTGGTATTGGAAACTCTTGGAGTTACGGATTATGGTATTTTTAGCGTAGTTGGGGGTGTTGTAACCATGTTCTCATTTTTCAATTCTACAATGTCAGGAGCTACTTCAAGATTTTTGACTTTTGAGTTGGGAACTGGGAATGTGAAAAAATTAAAAGATACATTTTCTACAGCTGTAATTCTTCATTTCGTAATTGCTTTATGTATCGTAATTATTTGTGAAACGATAGGTATGTGGCTATTAAATAATAAATTAGTAATTCCTGTAGAACAGAAAATTGCAGCTCAGTGGGTATTTCATTTCTCAATATTGTCAATGTTTTTTAATATTATTCAAGTGCCATATAGTGCTTCTATAATAGCTCATGAAAAAATGGGAATATTTGCATATATTGAGATCGCAAATTCAATTCTTAGATTATTGATCGTTTATCTTCTTGTAGTTATTTGTATAAATAAATTGATTCTGTATTCTATTTTGACATGCTCAATATCTGCATTAATTTTATTTATATACATTTGTGTATGTAGATATCGTTTTGAAGAATGTCGAGTTTACGTTATATGGGATAAGTCTATAATAAAACCAATGTTGTCTTTTTCTGGATGGGACTTATATGGCAACATCAGTGTGATGGCACGGACACAAGGCGTAAATATGCTATTAAATATGTGGTTCGGTCCGATTATGAATGCTGCATCAGATATAGCTGCACGTGTACAGACTATAGTTCTTAATCTCTCTACAAATATCTCTATGGCTATACGTCCTCAGATTATAAAGTCGTATAGTACTTCTGATTATACTCGGATGTTATTTCTACTTCAGAATGGATCCCGTATTACATTTGTATTGATGTTATATTTTGCTGTTCCTTTAATTATTGAAGCAAAATATATTTTGAATCTTTGGTTAGGAGACGTACCAGATCATACTATTTTATTAATGAGATTGTCATTACTTTGGAATATTGCTGTTTCAATGACTATTACATTAAATTATTGTGTGCATGCAACTGGGTATGTTAAAATTGTAAGTATTTGTTCTGGAACATTATTTCTCCTCATAGTCCCGATTACGTATATAATGTTTAAGTTTGGTTATCCTTTTTGGTTACCCTATTTATTTAATATTATTACTGTAATTATTGCTTCTTTTTTTTCGTCATATACAATAAAAAAATTTGTCACAGCATTTTCTTTTTACAAGATAGTATTTAAAGATTTGTGTAAAGAATGGTTAGTTGTGTTCGTATTAATTGGTTCAATAGGATATATGTCTCAACAATTTGACGAATCTCCATTAAGATTAGTAATGGTGATTTTAGTTAATACTTTTATTACGACTGTTGTTGGGTTCTATTGTATTTTTCCCTCTGATTTAAGAATGAAAGTTATATATATATTACGTAAAAAACTATGCAAAAAGGTTTAGTATCAATTATTACGCCATGTTATAATGGCGAAAAATTTGTCTCAAGATTTTTAGACTCAGTACTTGACCAATCTTACACAAATATTGAACTAATAGTTATTAATGATGGTTCTACAGATCAAACTGAACAAATATTAAAAAGTTATGAAATAAAGTTTAAAGAAAAAGGTATAAAATTCATCCATTTATTTCAATCAAATGGAGGACAAAGTTCTGCTATTAATAAAGGGTTGGAAATCTTTTCAGGTGAATATTTGACATGGCCTGATTCTGATGATATCTTAACGCCAGATGCTATTGAAATAAAAATAAAATATATGGATGAACATCCAGACTGTGGAATTTTAATTTGTAAAACAGAAATAGTTGAGGATGTTACGTTTAAACGTTTAGGATTTTATCAACGAGTTATTGTAGATAGTAAAGATAATTTATTCCTTGATTTAATAACAGGTAATAATATTTATTATTCTCCAGGAGGATATATGGTTCGATCTTCAATGTTTAGGGATGCTATGCCAAATCCATTAATAATTCAATGTCCAAGAGAAATAGGACAAAATTATCAATTATTACTACCAATTGCATACAAATATCCGGCTGGATATATTGAAGACGTATGTTATAGATATATCGTAAGGGCAGGAAGTCATTCCCGAACAGCACATTCATTTTATAAAGAAATAGAGATTATAGGTATTTCTCAAAAGGTGTTGAGAAATATAATTAAAGATATAAAAATAAATGATGAGGATATTGAGGATATTAATAAAGCATTGATGATTCAAAAAGTAAAGAATTATTTGAGACTTATGTTGAATTATCATAGGGATGATTTATTGGTTGAAACGCAACAACTTATAAAAAATAATGATATTAAAGATAGGAATATTATTAAGGATTGTTATTTAGTAAAATATCCGTGTTTAAGGATATTAAATAGTGTGTATAATAGGATATTAAAATTATTAAAATAATTAGTGTCATAAATAGAATATCCATATAAATGAAAATTGCCATACTCACACTTCCTCTGCATACGAATTATGGGGGTATACTTCAGGCGTATGCACTTCAGACTGTTCTTCAGCGGATGGGGCATCATGTGGATGTGCTTGATACTGATATTATAAAATCACGTCCATGGTTTCTAATGCCGATTGTATATTCTAAGAGATTAATATACAAACTACTGAGAAAATCTGAGATACCGGTATTTTATGAGAGTAAACTTAAGCATGATAAACCGATAATACAATCAAATACAAACCAATTCATAAAGAATTATATATCGATTCATCACGTCAGTGGTCTTAATGAATTGTCATCAGGAGATTATGATTGTATCATAGTTGGCAGTGACCAGATATGGAGAAAGCCTTATTTCTGTGGGATGTGGCATTCCGGTATGGCTGATGGTTTTCTGAAATTTACTGGAACCTGGGAATCAGTCCGACGTATCGCGTATGCTGCATCATTCGGTGTAGATAACCTATCCGAATATACATCAGATGAAGAGAAGGAGTGTTCTAATGCTGTAAAGAGATTTGATAGTGTGTCAGTACGGGAAGACTCAGGCGTTGATATATGTAAAAATCAGTTTGATGTAAATGCACAAGCTGTACTTGATCCGACAATGTTATTAAATCGCTCGGATTATGAGCAACTAATTAACAATAAAGGCGAGGGGAAAAGTAAGGGGGATATGCTTTGCTATATACTTGATTCGGATGAATTCAAGACCAACGTAATAAAGCGAATTGCTGATGGAAAGGGATTGACACCGTTCAACGTGAATGCAGATGTTGACAATACCAAACTTCCGGCAACGGAACGCATACAGCCTGCTGTAGAGACATGGCTGAGAGGATTCCATGATGCAAACTTTGTAGTCACAGACAGTTTCCATGCATGCGTCTTCTCCATAATCTTCAACAAACCCTTTATCGCAATAGGGAATCTCGGGAGAGGAATGACACGTTTCACCTCCTTATTAAACCGTTTTGGACTGCAATCACGACTAATAGCAGATTCCGATAAAACGAATTTCGAAATGCCATCAGACATAGATTGGGATAAAGTGAATACGGTTCTTGAAGAAAGTCGTAAAGTTTCGCTCCAGTATCTAAAAAACGCACTAAAATAAGAACAAATGAGACCAAAAGTAAGTATCATCATTCCTGTATACAAAGTTGAGAAATACATTGAACGTTGTGTCCGTACGCTTTTCGGTCAGACCCTTGATTCCTTGGAATTCATATTTGTGGATGATTGCAGTCCAGATAATAGTATAGAATTATTAAAAAAGGTATTAAATGATTACCCCAATCGGTTGGAACAGGTTAAAATAATCCGGCATGAGGTAAACAAAGGTGTCGGAAAATCACGTCAGGATGGAGTAGACGCTGCATCTGGAGAATACATTATACATTGTGATCCGGATGATTGGGTAGAACTAGACATGTACGAGAAAATGTATACCAAAGCTACGGACGAGAATGTGGATGTGGTGATATGCGACTATTATGAAAACTTTTCGGATAGCGAAACATTAAAAAAACAAGAACCTGATGAACTCACATCGCTTTCTGTATTAGCAAATATAACCGGTCTTGTCCCAAATAAAATCAATGGTTGTCTTTGGAACAAACTTATGAAAAGAGAGCTCTATAATACAGTGAGTTTTATCCCCGGAGTCTATATCCAGGAAGATGATTTGATATGGGTTCAACTATTGGATAAAGAGCATAGTATCAGTTATATTGACAGCGCGTTTTATCATTATTGGATAAATCGTCAGGACAGTCTCATGAAGAGTTTCTCGAAAAAGACAGTTATAGATAACATGCATGCATTAAAGTTTGTGGATGGTATTATTAAATCTAATAAATCCACACAATATCAAGACTGTTTAAAGGCATGGATAGGGGCATGGATAATATATAGAGCTTTCCCTTGTAAAGAATTCTCAAATAAAGATTTTACGCAATATTTCTCAGAATATGATGACTATTGTTCTTATTCCAAGGAATTCAATACGATAAAACTGAAGTTGGTGAAATTCGCTTGTAATAGATATCATAGACAAGCCCTATTTCTATGTAATATTTACCAAGCAGTTCATAGATTGTGGAATAAAACCAAAACAAAATAATGAGTACGACCAAACACTACGACTATATTATTGTAGGCGCAGGTCTTTTCGGAGCGACTTTTGCGCATCTCGCTACAAAAAAAAGGAAGAAATGTCTTGTCATCGACAAGCGTGATCATACCGGCGGAAATATCTATTGCGAGAATATTGAGGGTATCAATGTCCATAAGTACGGAGCACATATCTTCCATACTTCCGACAAAGAGGTATGGGATTTCGTGAATTCCATCGTTCCTTTCAATCGCTATACCAATTGTCCGGTTGCTCAGGCTCCTAACGGATGTCTTTACAATCTGCCCTTCAATATGAACACGTTCTATCAGATGTGGGGTGTGAAGACTCCGGAGGAGGCTCGTCAGAAACTTGATGAGCAGCGTCAGGAGGCTATCGCAAAGATGAAAGCCGAAGGGATCTCAGAACCACTTAACCTGGAAGATCAGGCTCTGGCACTTATCGGTAAAGATATTTATGAACAGTTGATAAAAGGTTATACGGAGAAACAGTGGGGACGTCCTTGTTCCGAACTACCGGCATTTATCATCCGTCGTCTTCCTGTCCGGATGGTTTTTGACAACAATTACTTCAACGACTCATATCAAGGTATTCCAATTGGCGGTTACAATAAACTTATCGAGGGTCTTCTCGAGGGTTCGGATGTGATGCTTGGCGTTGATTTCTTCGATGATAGAGAGAAATGGATGGGTATGGCGGATAAGGTTGTCTTCACCGGTAAGATAGATGAATTTTACGGTTACAGATTCGGAAAACTTGAATATCGTACTGTCCGTTTTGAGACCGAGAGACTTGATAATCCGAACTATCAGGGTAATGCCGTTGTGAACTACACTTCCGCCGATGTACCCTTTACCCGTATCATAGAGCACAAACATTTCGAAACTTTTGGCAATGCGGTCTACGAAAATCCCAAGACGGTAATCTCCCGTGAATATTCCACAGAATGGGAAGATGGTATGGAACCGTTCTATCCCGTGAATGACGCCCGCAATCAAACGATATATGAGCAATATCGTGCCCTTGCCGAGCATGAGAAGAACATAATCTTCGGTGGTCGCCTCGCAGAATACAAGTATTACGATATGGCACCGATAATTGCAAAAGTGTTTGAACTGTTTAGATAAGAGAAAAGATGGATAAAAAAGTATTAATTTATATGCCTGAGGACTTATTAGCACCTGTTGGCGGTCCTCGAGGTTATTTGTATAATCTCAAGCAGGAGATTGATAGAAGAGGGCTTAGAAATATTTATTTTTTACCTCCATCGGAAAAATCCAAAATTGTTCTTCCTTCATTTCTTTCTGGAATATGGAATAGTTTAAGCTATACGTTCTCGTTATATAAGGGCCTATATGGAAATAATCATTCCGCTCAGATAGATTTGAACGAATTTGACATAATTCATTTCCACGATACCTGGAGAATGTTTATTTCACAGGATAGTCTTAAAACATATAAGGGAAAGGTTGTTCTTACTTCCCATTCTCCTACAATCTTGTCAAAAGAATGGCATGATGAGGCTTCTAAGATGAAGAAACATTTATGTGGTAAGATGTTGAAAGATCTTATACGCATGGATGAATATGCTTTTAATAGAGCTGATTATATTCTATTCCCTTGCAAAGAAGCCGAAGAACCTTATGAACATGCATGGAGTCACTTTAAAGATTTGAAAGCATCTAAAAAGGAAAGATTCCTATATAACCCTTCCGGTATAGTCGGGAAAACCGTCAAGGAATCAAGAGAATTTATATGTGAAAAATATGGTATACCTTCAGATGCTGTCATATTCTCTTATGCAGGAAGGCATAATTCTATCAAGGGATATGACGATCTAAAGAATATGGCTGAGATAATCCTGGCGAAAAATCCGAAAGCATATTTCTTAATCGCGGGAAAAGAAAACCCATTGTCAGGACTGAATCATCCAAGGTGGATTGAGGTCGGTTGGACAAATGACCCTCATTCCCTCATAGGAGCGTCCGATGCATTTGTGCTTCCTAATAAGGAAACATACTTTGATTTAATCTTACTTGAAGTCTTGTCTTTAGGTAAAATGGTAGTTGCTTCTGAGTCGGGAGGAAATAAATACTTCAAAAAGTGGGACGGAAAGGGAATATATTTATATAATAAACAATCAGAAGCTGTTCAACTTTTGGAAAAGATAGCCAAAATGACAACTGATGAAAAACATCAAGCAGAAGCGGCAAGCCTGTCAATATTTAGTAGCAACTTTACAATTGAACTGTTTGTAGATAGGTATTTGGACATCATATCAAGATTATGATTCTCTTCAGATATAGCAATCTTCTTTAAGTTGTAAGCATCCAATTTTGACGTATGCCAACGCTAAGGAATAAGATTTATCTTTGCACTGATAATTTTTAAATCGAAAAATGTACATTGACACAGATTTTGGAAGATTCTATGTTGGTTATATGGCTGAAGCAATGCCGTGAGGAGTATAGATACAGGCATACTATAAAAAGAACAACGTGTCATATAACTTGTTCGTCAAGAATATGAATGTAAACTCCCCCCTTAGGGGGTGATGGGCTTATCGCTACCGATGGTCATCGGTAGCGTTTTTAATAATAATTAAAAAATCTAAATTTTTGACAAAATTTAAGAGAAGGGGCTTTGAAGCCCTTTCTCCTGACCTACACGTCAAAATTAGACGCTTAAAAAACTAATCAAAATAATGATTGATAATATGCAGTTGTCTAAGGAAAACTCAACAATAATAGTATACGATAGATTTAATAGTCTAGTATCTATTGTGTCTATTTTATTTTTGTGTATTTCATATTCCTTTGTTTCTTCTGTGCATATTGGTTTGGGATTGATTTTCATATATATTATTGGTATACTATTTCTGAGGTTATGGACTAAATCAAGATTTATTTCTAATATATTCAATTTATTCTTTTGTATTTATGGATTATATCTGCTTTTGACCCAGATCGTTTTTATCAATGGAATCCAAGATGGATATTTTTTTCACATTGATGCCTCAAAATCATTTTTTTATCAGACAGAGCTGTATATAGATGGTGCAAGTTGGAGTAATTTATTACAACATTGTATGTTGATTTATCCTGACTACCCTTTTGCTCAGGTCATTTTTTCAGGCTGGTGGCTAATTGGTGAACAAATCGGGGTTGATCTATCACAAGTGAGATTTTTTTTAAGAATACAAGATCTCTTTTTTGGACCTTTTATTCTATCCATCATTGCACTTTATCTCCGAGAAAACAATTTCGACAAAGTGCAAATACTAAGATTATGCTTATTATTTGGGTTATTCTCATACCTCCTTATTACATCAGTTATATTTTCAAGGGATTTACATGTAGCTTTTTTTTACACTCTTCTTGGGTATTATTCTTTAAGCAATGAAAAACATAAATTCATTTATTTAAAATTTTTTGTTTTGATATTGTTAGTAGCAGGGTTTCGTATTGAGAATGGTTTATTTGCAATTTGTTTTCCGCTATATTATTACTATCGATATCGTAAGTTTACGCAATTAACATATTTAACGATATTCCTTGTAGCTGTTGTTTTCATTCTTTCTGGAGGATTGACGTTGTTTCTAAATATGAGAGATGCATTTAATGAGCATACGGTATCTTTGGGTGATGGATTATATAATAAGTTTAATTCTTTGCCTTTCCCATTGAATATGTTCTTCAATTCGATCTATTCTTATATATCACCATTCCCGTTTATTCAATATATTGCAGACCCCAATGCTGGATTGTTTGCGATAACTTCGATTGTCTCGCCTTTCTTAAGAGTTGTTATGCTTTTGACTGTCGCAATATTCATTAAGCGGAATCATACAGATTTTACTACTAAATTGATGTTCGCTATTATTATAGTATATATATGTTCCTGCTCATTAATAGAACCGAATTTAAGAAGGACATTTGCTATTGTTCCTATCCTTTTCATGGTATTCTGTACTAAGTTTTATTTATTGAATAGAATAACAAGGAATAATATCATTA
The DNA here is from genome assembly GCF_004793975.1 of Lepagella muris. Taxonomy (NCBI): domain Bacteria; kingdom Pseudomonadati; phylum Bacteroidota; class Bacteroidia; order Bacteroidales; family Muribaculaceae; genus Lepagella; species Lepagella muris. The sequence goes on along the minus strand of NZ_SRYB01000046.1, from coordinate 16,645 downwards.
AAATAGCGGTTGCTTCACTACTATTAATCAATCTCCCAGCGACAGTTTTTGTTCTCATTAAATAAATGAATGTAATGATATAATATGAAGAAATACTTTATCACTTATGGTGACGAAAAGTTCACTAAAGCAAAAGAGAGGATTCTTTTTGAGGCTAGTAATGTCAGTTGGTTTGATTCAGTACAGAGCTATGGTCCAAGAGATATAAGTCAAAGTTTGAAAGATACAGGGCTTATGGACATCCCACGTGGTGGTGGATTATGGGCATGGAAGCCTGATATTATTTTATCGGTTCTTGAAAATATAGATGATGGTGATATTCTCGTCTATGCAGATTCAGGATGTACAATACAACCATGTAAAGAGTGGAAAAGAATTGATCAAAAACTTGAGAATCATGATATAATAGCTCAGAGAATCTATCAATCTACTGAAAAATGGACTCGCAAGGAGATTATCCAGATGTTTGATACTAATCCGGATGGATGGGAGAAATGTTTGCAATTCTGTGCTACAGTCATTATTTTAAAGAAAACTGAATTTTCGCTATCTCTGATTAAAGAATGGCGTGACTATGTTATAAGCAATCCCGAGCATATTAAGGATGTAACTCCTGAAGAACGTCATTATCAACATAGATTCTTCTATGAAAATAGACATGATCAAAGTATATATTCTGCTCTCATATATAAATACTTAAACACAAGAAAGATTTTGTCTCAATGGGAACGCATTGAAGATTATGATCCTATTTCTCTCCAGGCTATTAGAGCGACAAGGCTAAGAAACGGAGAGAGAGATGGTAGAATTCATTTTAAAGAGATTCTAAAACGGTTCATTAAGGTTGCTTTTTTTAGATCATATTATAGTTTCAATTTTAACAGGGAGAGATTCATATTATCTTTCCGCTAATGAGTAAGCGTCCAATTTTGACGTATGCCATCGCTAAGGAATAAGTTCTATCTTTGCACTGACAAATTTTTAACTCGGAAAATATATACCGTGACTCAGATTTTAAAAGATTCTATGTCGGCGATATGACCGAAGCAATGATATAGGCATACTGTAAAAAGAACAATGTGCCGTATATCCTGTTTAAGAAAAATATGAATGTAAACTCCCTCTTTAGGTGGCTAGGGGCTTATGAGTTCAGACGAGAAATCAAAGATTATTATACTCATACAGCAGATACTTGAAGATTCACGTCGGCGAGCCGAGGAGTCTGAGACACGGGCACAGGAGGAGAGACGCAGGGCGGATGAGTTGGGCGGAAAGTTTGACAGCCTTCTTTCCAGCATGAATAAGTTGCTTGCCTCCAACCGGATCAAGGACAATAGACTCGCAGAGACGGACCCGCTGATTGCCGAGTTGAAGAAGGCTTTGTCATATGCGGATTGCATCACAAAGAAGAAATAATTTATGAAATCAGCATATCAAACTGAATTTTCAACGCCCGCCTTAGGGGGTGGGGCTTACTCTTGCTACCGATGATTATAGGAATCGATGTTAGCAATAATCAAAAACAATCTAATTTGTTTGACAAAATTTAAGAGAAAAGGCGTTGAAGTCCTTTCTCCTGACTTACACGTCAAAATTGGACGCTTACAGAATGATTCCCGATTCTAATTTAGATATTGTTTCAATTTTGATGTATTTATGCTTTAAATCCTTTTTAGATCCAAAAAATAATAGGCGTGAGGAAATATATAGACATTAAATTTTGTATAAAATGAAAATCGTAAGAATCCTTGGAGGTCTTGGAAATCAGATGTTTCAATATGCGTTTGCCTTGGCTCTCTCAAAATTTTATTCGGAAGATATTAAGATTGATCCTAAGGCATTTATAGGATATCCTCTTCACGATGGGTATCTATTAAATGATATTTTTAATATTTCCTTAGAGGAGGCTTCTGTTAAGAATATTTGCAAGGTTAATTACCCAATTTTTCATTATAAAATTTGGCAAATTAGCAAACATATTCTTCCGAAACATCACAAAGTGTATTTTGAAAAGGAAGATATGGTTTTTGATAAGAATGTATTTGAATTGTCGAAAAAATGCTATCTTGATGGATATTGGCAATCGGAAAAATACTTTTCTCTCTATAAGGATGCTATCTATAGAGATTTTACTTTTCCTATACTGGATGAAAAAAACGCTGCTCTGGTTAAAGAGTTTATTAAATCGAAAACAGTATCGATTCATGTAAGAAGAGGTGATTATTTGAATCATCCGTTGTTTAAGGATTTATCAGATCTTAACTATTATAAAAGAGCAATAGAGTATCTTGATTCAAATACTAAGACTGAAACATATCTTATTTTTTCTAATGATATTGTCTGGTGTAAAGAAAATATTACAAATTTATTAAACGGGAAAAAGATAATCTTTGTGGATTGGAATAAGGGTAAGGATAGTTTCCGGGATATGCAATTGATGTCTTTATGTAATCATAATGTTGTTGCTAATTCTTCATTTTCATGGTGGGGTGCATGGCTTAACCGACATGAAGATAAAATAGTAATAGCTCCAAGGAAGTGGATGAATGTTGATAGGGAACTTGACATAATTCCACAAAGTTGGATTAAAGTATAATACCATCATGACTTCTTGTAAAAAAATGGTTTCCATTATAACCCCATGTTATAATGCGGCTCGCTGTATCCAGGATACAATCCAGTCTGTCATTTCTCAGACGTATCAGGATTGGGAGATGTTGATTGTGGATGATTGTTCAACGGATAATTCTGTTGAGATTGTAAAATCTTTGGCTGCGAAAGAGCCGAGAATTAAATTGTTTAGTACAGAAAAACCGTCTGGTTCTCCTTCTCTTCCACGTAACATAGGTATTGAAAATGCAAAAGGGGAATATATCGCTTTTCTTGATGCTGATGATCTATGGCTACCGGATAAATTGTCAGAGCAAGTTAAATTCTTGGAAAATAATGGGTATAAATTTGTTTACTCAGATTATGAAAAGATAAATTATGATGGGGTCAGAAATAATCGTAAGATAAGGATGGCTCAATCCTCTTCGTTTTGGGATATTCTGGAAAGTTGCTCAATACCATGTCTAACAGTTCTGTTAAAAATGAATATTATAAATGAAACGCGTTTTAAATCTATCCCTAAAGAAGATTATGCTTTTTGGTTGGATATTCTAAAGAAGGATGTAATTGCTCATAATACAGGGAAAATACATGCTTTATATAGAGAGCAGCAACAGAGTCGGTCATCTAATAAGTTTAAGATGATTTCGCAACAATGGTTTGTCTTGCGAAATATTCAAGGTGTTAAACCGATTGTTGCTTCTTATTTCATGTTGATTTTTCTATTTAAAGGTTTCTTTAAATATTTGAAGTAGGCTAAAAGGGTCTTGCACGTAAGTGTCCAATTTTGATGTATGGCATAGCTAAGGAATAAGTCCTATCTTTGCACTGACAAATTTTTAAATCGAAAAATATGTACAGTGACTCGGATTTTGAAAGATTCTATGTCGGCTATATGGTCGAAGCAATGCGTCGGGGAGCCTTGATACAGGCATACTGTAAAAAGAACAACGTGCCATACAACCTGCTTCAATACTATGAACTTTAATTCCCCTTTAAAGGTAGGGGGGCTTAATATGAGTTCAGACGAGAAATCAAAGCTTATCATAGTCTTGTAGCAGATGCTTGAAGATTAGAGGGAACTGGTTCAGGCTTCGGAGCAGCGTGCGCAGAAGGTACGAGAGATGGTAGTGAATCCCTTTTGTAGGTGAGGAGTTGATAAAATGGATTGGATTCGGGGAAAAGTATTGCAAGTGTGGAGAGGAATATGTAAATTTGTGAATTATTTGTATTCCATGTGTATAGGGAACTATATATCTCGGGTTAAGGCTGATCCTCGAAGTGGAAAAGTGGCTTTGGGCTGGATTCTGTTTATGATCTTTTTTACATATACGGATCTGGTGGTGGCTTTGTGTTCTGCTGGTGATACTTTTAAGCCTGCATTCCAAGGGATGCATATACGCATGGTGTCGTTGCTTGTTAATTTCGGTTTTGTGGTGATGTTGCTTTTTGATTATTCTTCCAAGGTGCAACAATTGAATCGGAATTATGTGTGGATGAGCATGTTTGCACTATTCCTTGCTCTGGCTATGTTTCTGCATTGTAACGTGGTTGAGAATAATGAGCATTCAGGATATGTCTTTCCATTATGTTGGGATGCTTTTTCAATTCTTTTGTTTGTTGTATTCTTAGGTATTGTTTTCGTATTGAAAACGTTTGTTGAATTTTCGGAGGTGACTGAAGTTACTGAAGTGACCGAAGGTAAAGGATGATAGAGATATGACTGCTAATGTAATTATATTTGTATTGTTTTTAGTATTGTGTGGGCTGTATCTCTGGCTTGTCAGGAATAAGAAGGATACTGTGTACACTACCTTCGCAGGTAGCTCTGATGAGCCGCATGGAGGATGCTGTCAATGCCGACTTTACACTGAGGAGTCTAAGGTCATAAAGCTACCGGATGGTTCTTATCGGAACACTGCTTCTTTTCATAGGATAAAGATTTCCGGTAACTGTATGTCGCCTGTGAATATTCATAGTGATGAGGAATGGCTTGCAGAGAAGATGAAGGCTGATGAGGTTCGCGGGAAAGTGAAAACCGGGGATGTGCTTCTGATTCATCTGGCGGATAGCGGCAAGTATAAAATCAGAAGATTGAAGAATATACTTCCGGATGGCATGCTTAATACTTATTATTATGACGATAATGGAGACGAGAGGTTTTCCAGTCGCCCTCACTCGCAAGAGACTGTGATGGGGGTTGTCAGGTATCGCCTTCATTAGTATTTTTGGAGTATTACGGGAACTTGGTCGGGACCCCTCGCCCGTGGGCGAGGGCACGGAACTCTAACCGACACGGCTGAGTACGGTTGGGGCGCAGCCTGAAATTTAATTTGCGATGATATTTTGTGGATTTCAATATATTGTTTAATTTTGTGTTGTATTCACATTGTATTGGCGTATATTGATATGATTACAGATAGAGTCAAAAAATTATTACCTAAGATAGCTGCTTATTTTGTTACCCAACCGGTTGTAAGGGCTTGGGTGTTTGGCTCGTATGCAAGAGGGGAGGAATCTGAGACAAGTGATATTGATATCCTTGTGGATTATGATAAGTCGAATCGTTTGTCATTGCTTAAGATATGTGGCATGATGATAGATTTGGAAAATATTCTTGGGATAAAGGTTGATCTTGTTGAGAATGGCAGACTTAAGGAGTTTGCAGTGGAATCTGTCAACCATGATAAATTTCTGATATATGAGAGAGCCAATCAGGGAAGTTTTTAGCATAAGCAACAAATGCGTATAATTGGCGTTATCCTAATAGATGGAATTTTAATAGATGTATTTAATAGACCGTAACATATCCAAGATTCTTGAACTTTGTAGACGCTACAAAGTCAAGACTTTGTATGTGTTTGGGTCGATACTGACATCTCGTTTTAATCGCAATAGCGATGTGGATCTTCTTGTGAGATTTCGGAAAGAGGAGATACCTTTGCTTGAATATGCTGATAATTTCTTTGATTTTCAGACGGCTCTTGAGTCTTTGTTTAATAGGAAAGTGGATCTCGTGTGTGAGGATGCTATAAAAAATTCATACTTCCGGCAGGAAGTGGATTCCAAAAAACAGCTCATATATAGCTGATGCGATAGTGGGATTGAGACGGATCTAAAGTGAAACAACCACGGAGTTCTCGGAGATCGCTGAGGAAGAATGATGTGAGGCGTATTTATTTTATTATGGAAGGATGCGAATTGTCAGTGGTATGATTTGTATTATTGATTAATTTGACTAATTTTGTGGATAATTCTAAATTATATGCTTTATTAGACAAATGAAGATAGTGTTGGGAAATATCGGAGTGATAAGATGGGCAGAGTTTGGGCTTTCTCCATTTACGATTATTTGTGGCGATAATAATTCCGGAAAATCGTATGCCTCGTATGCTTTTTATGGCTTTCTGTATTTTTTTAATACTATCTATCGATTAAAATTGCCTGATGATTTTATAGGGGATTTCATTAATTCGGGTAGTGCTGTCTATGATGTGGATAAGTCGTTGGATGAATTGAATCTGATTGTTGCTGATGCCTGTGAGCAGTATTCCCGTAGGATTTACGTCACTTTTGCCGCTCCAGAGACTATGTTTAAGGACTCTACGTTCAAAATTGTCCTTGAAAAGGAGGATGTGAGGATTCTTGATTCGTATAGTAAGAATTTTAAGAACAATAGTACTGAGATGGTACAGGTCTTAAAGAAAGGAGCCGGCGATAAATTGCATTTCTCTTGGATCAGTGCGGAGGGGAGCAACCTTATAAGCAATTCGTTTAAATCAATGTTGGCATTGGTGTTTTCCGATGTCATTAAGGAGGTTATTTTTGGAAAAATCCTCCCTTCGGTATTTGTGACAAGCGCAGAGCGTACAGGGGCTGCAATCTTCAGTAATGATATAGTAACGGTTTCCATACCTAATGACAAAGATTCAGCTATAAATTCAAGATACCCGCTTCCAATAAAGGATAACGTGGATTTCATAAGAAATTTTGATTTCATTTCAAGATTATCTGGAAATTTATGTGAACTTCACCACGATATATTGGAGGAGTTTGTCAAGATTGCAGGAGGACGGTATGCGAAGGATTCTACAACAGGCAACGTGCTTTTTGAACCGACTGGAAGCAAAAGAAAATATCAGATGGCGCAGAGTGCCAGCTCAGTGAGAGCCCTGATGGATCTGTTTTTCTATCTGAAACATGTGGCTGCTCCCGGACAGTTGATCATCATTGATGAGCCTGAATTGAATCTTCATCCTTCGCGACAGATCATGATGGCGAGATTGCTGACTATGCTTGTAAAGTTTGGGCTGAGGGTCATGATTACCACTCATAGCGATTATATCGTCAGGGAAGTGAATAATCTTCTTTTGCTTGGAAATCATAATGGAAGTAAGGCAGTGGATGAAATTCTTGATAAGTATGGGATTAATAAGGGGTCTTTGATTTCACATGAATCGGTATCGGTTTATTCTGCAAAGAGAGATCTTATAAAAATACCCGGATTTAACCGTCGGCAGAGAGTGGATACTTTGGTGGAATCTACGTTTAATCCTGATTTTGGATTTGAAGGCCTTCTTTTAGACGATACTTTGAAGATGGTGAATCTTATGCAACAAGATATACTGCTTGCTGACTATGAAAACTGATGATTTTTTATCGGTAGGTCTTGCGAATGCTGAGAGATGTAATCCCGGCATTTCTTCGTTTGATTGTGTAGAATCGGACAAAAATGCGGTACTTAAGAAAGTCACTGTAGTCAATATGCCTGAAGACACTTTGGTGCTGAAACTGGAGCATATAGGTTTTGAGGGAATAGTAAGAGATAAATCTATCCCGAAAAAGTGGGGGTATAATCAGCATAGCGACTATGTTTTTATTACGGCAGACAAATGTATCTTCATTGAAATGAAGTCGAATCCAAAGTTGATGAATGTAAAGGAGGAGGTGAGGAAAAAATTCATTTCAGATAATTGCTTGGTAGGTTATTTTGACTCAATTTTTGAAAATTTACTCTCCAAGAATATTTTCTTTGGGAAACGGTCATTTCACTACGTTTTATTTCATGGGGCTTTCCCTATGTCAAAACCGAATTTTAACCCTATAGATTTTGTTGCCAATGATTCTCCGAATTCTTTTCGGTCATTTTCGCTTGTAGATGGTTCGAAAATAAAATTCGATTGGCTGTATTGATTTCTGATTGAAATGTATTAACGATTTGGAAGGAGGCGCTCACGGAGCGTCTCCCCCTGATTCGTGTGTATATGCGAATGATAATAATATATAATTACTTGATATAATGAAGAAAGCACTTATTACCGGTATTACGGGGCAGGATGGTTCGTATCTTGCTGAACTGTTGTTGGAGAAGGGTTATGACGTGCATGGCACGATCCGTCGCTCGTCGGTGGATTTCCGTGAACGTATCGCGCATCTGGAGGGTCATCCGAATTTTCATCTGCATTATGCGGATCTGGGTGACTCGATGTCGATTCTTCAGGTGGTGCAGAAGGTGCGCCCGGATGAGATCTATAATCTTGCTGCACAGAGCCATGTGCAGGTGTCGTTTGATTCTCCGGAGTTTACGGCTGATGTGGATGCCACGGGAGTGCTCCGCATACTGGAGGCTGTGCGTCTGAGCGGTCTGACCGACACGTGTCGTATCTATCAGGCCTCCACTTCGGAGCTTTACGGTAAGGTGGAGGAGGTTCCGCAGAATGAGAAGACCCCATTCCATCCCTATAGCCCGTATGCTGTGGCTAAATTGTATGGTTTCTGGATCGTGAAGGAGTATCGTGAGGCGTACAATATGTATTGCTGCTCGGGTATCCTGTTCAACCATGAGTCAGAGCGTCGCGGCGAGACTTTTGTGACGCGCAAGATCACTCTTGCGGCTGCACGTATCGCGCAGGGTAAGCAGGAGAAACTGTACTTAGGTAATCTGTCGTCGCTCCGTGACTGGGGTTATGCGAAGGATTATGTGGAGTGCATGTGGCTTATCCTTCAGCAGCCGGAGCCTGAGGATTATGTGATCGCCACGGGCGAGCAGCATAGTGTGCGCGAGTTCTGCTATCATGCGTTCAAGCGTGCTGGCATCGAGTTGCGCTTCGAGGGTGAGGGTGAGAATGAGAAGGGTATTGATGTGAAGACGGGTAAGGTGCTGATTGAGGTGTCTCCTGACTTCTATCGTCCGACGGATGTGGTCAACCTGTGGGGTGATCCGACGAAGGCTAAGGAGAAGCTCGGCTGGGATCCGACAAAGAAGACTTCGTTTGAGGAGCTTGTGAATCTGATGGTTGACGCGGATATGGCTAAGGTGGCTGTGGAGCGTGCCGGCGAACAGGTGAAGCTGAACCTGGCGGAGTACCTCGAGAAAGGGATCGTGAAATAAAGCTGGAGGCTTTATTTCACGATCCCTTTCTCGAAGATAAGTCCGCTACGCGGAGAATAAGATGCCTTCGGCATGTATAAGTCCGCTGCGCGGAGAATAAGATGCCTTCGGCATGTATAAGTCCGCTGTGCGGAGAATAAGGCGCCGTAGGCGCGTATAATAATATAAGTCCGCTATGCGGAAGATAAGCCGATTTATCTTCGGCGCAGCCGACTTATTCTCGCGCCAGCGACTTATCCTCGGCGCAGCCGACTTATTCTCGCGTCAGCGACTTATCCCGGCGAAGCCGCTTATCCTCGCTGCCTTGGCAGCGACTTATCACTTATTTTTTAATTTTTTGACAGAATGGAAAAAAATTCTAAGATATATGTTGCGGGGCACCGGGGTATGGTGGGCTCCGCTATTGTTCGTGAACTGGAACGCCAGGGTTATACGAATATCATCACGCGTACTCATAAGGAACTTGACCTGACGCGTCAGGATGAGGTGGAGCGGTTTTTCGCTGAGGAGAAACCGGAGTATGTGTTTCTGGCTGCGGCTAAGGTTGGCGGTATCATCGCCAACCAGTCGGCACTGGCGGATTTCATGTATGAGAACATGATCCTGGAGATGAATGTGATTCATTCGGCTTGGAGGAACGGTTGCAAGAAACTGGAGTTCCTTGGATCGTCGTGCATCTATCCGCGTTTGGCTCCGCAGCCTATGTCGGAGTCGTGTCTGCTCACGTCGTCGCTGGAACAGACCAATGAGGCGTATGCGCTTGCGAAGATCTCCGGCTTGAAGTATTGTGAATATCTCAACCGTCAGTATGGCACGGATTACATCTCCGTGATGCCGACGAATCTCTATGGTCCGAACGACAATTATCATCCGGAGCATAGCCATGTGCTTCCGGCACTTATCCGCCGATTCCATGAGGCGAAGGAGCAGGGTCTTGAGGAGGTTGTTTGCTGGGGCGACGGTTCGCCGCTCCGTGAGTTCCTTTATGTGGACGACCTTGCGAATCTCTGCGTCTTCCTCATGAATAACTATAGTGGTAATGAGACTGTCAATGCCGGCACTGGCAAGGAGTTGACGATAAAGGCGTTGACGGAGCTTGTGGCGAAGGTGATCGGTTATGAGGGTAAGATAAAGTGGGATACGAGCCGTCCGAACGGCACACCGCGTAAACTTCTTGACGTGAGCAAGGCTGCTGGTCTCGGCTGGACTTATCGCACGGAGCTTGAGGATGGTATCCGTTTGGCATACGATGATTTCCTGAATAATCCGATGAGAGCGGAACGGTAAAGGGAAAGGGTAAGTTCCCAATAGCATGACCCTACAGAGGCATGGCCCTACAGCCCCCTAAAGGGGGAGTTGAAGAGATGATGGTCACTTTAGCTCCCTCTTTAGGGGGCTGTTTTTTGTGTGAGAAGATGCAATAATTTGGATGTAGGTTTGTTATAACAATAAAGGAATCATTGGAATATGAGAAGGGAGAATATGGTTAATAGAATAGCATCGGAGTTAAGACGATTTGCGCCAGAGGCGGATACTATCCTCTATGGCTCGGAGGCACGTGGAGAGGCTCGTCCTGATTCGGATATTGATTTGTTGATATTGTTGCCGGATACTTTTGCTGGGCTTCATTATGTGAGGCGTCGTAGTGCAATTTCTGGAAGGCTTTATGATCTTTCTTTGGATTTGGGTGTGGATATCTCTCCATTAATACTTCCTAAGAGTGTATGGGAATCTCGGATGACTCCTTTCACAGTAAATGTCCGTAAAGATGGTATTCAATTATGACTGATAAATTAAACGATGATATTCGTATAGGATTGACAGAGTATCGGTTGGAACGTTCTAAAGAAACATTGTGTGAGGCTGATTGTCTTGCGAAGAATTGTATGTATAGTGGAGCAATGAATCGATTGTACTATGCATGTTATTATGCTGTAACTGCATTGTTGATATCAAACGGATTAAACGCTACTACACATGCCGGAGTTAGGACAATGTTAGGATTGAAATTTATAAAAACCGGTATTCTGGAATTAGATCATGGTAAGTTCTTTAATGAGATTTTTGAAATTCGTCATTCAAATGACTATGATGATTTCATATTTTGTGATGAAGATACTTATAAGAATTTTAGACCGAAGGCAGATTCATTAATTGCAAGAATCAGAGAATTGGTTTAAGATGTCATGTGACCGGTTGCGGAGTGTTATACCGGGTCGACGTCGTAGTGGAGTTGGGAGGTGCGGATGTCGGGGTCGGATGAGAGGACGGCGGTGATCTGCCGCAGGAGGTCTTTTACTTTTTTCATTGAGGCTCCGGCTTCGATTTTCAGCATGATGGATTGGACGTAGTAGGTGGCGACACGCGACACGAAGGGTTTCTCTGGTCCAAGGACACGACTGCCAAATACCCCTATCATTGATTTTGCAAGCTTTATCGCCGCCCGATCACATCCGGCGGCGTCTTTGTTTTTTATATATATGTTGATCACTTTCGTGAAAGGGGGATATAGGTATTTGCGACGGTCTTCAAGTTCGCGATGGTAGTAGGTGGCGTAGTCGTGCGACTTGACATATTGGAGCACCTCATGGTCGGGATTTACGGTCTGTATCACTACCGAACCGCGTTGCTTACGTCTGCCGGCGCGTCCCGCCACCTGTTCGAGCATATTGTAGGCACGTTCGTTGCTCCGGAAGTCGGGGAAATTAAGCAGGGTGTCGGCATTCAGCACACCTACGGTGGTGACATCGCCGAAATCAAGCCCTTTTGTCACCATCTGCGTCCCAACGAGTATGTCGCTGTCGTGGCGTGAAAATTCCTCGATTATCTCCTGATAAGCCTCTTTATTGCGGGTGGTGTCAAGATCCATGCGCGTCACGCGGCTGTCGGGGAATGCCGCCTGAATCTCCTCGGCGATACGTTCGGTGCCGTAGCCGAACGTGCGCACCCCGTTGAGTCCGCAGGCGGGGCATAGCTTGGGAAGCATCTGCGTGAATCCGCAGTAATGGCAACGGAGAAGTCCTTGATTCTTATGATATACGAGAGAGACGTCGCAGTTGTGGCATTTCGGCGACCATCCGCATTGCTCGCACACAACGACCGGAGCGAACCCGCGCCGATTCTGAAACATGATTGCCTGTTTCTTATCGGTCAGGGTGTCAAGAATGCGTCGGCGGAGTGGGGATGATATTATCCCTTTCACCTCCTTCTTCTTGCGCATCTCCTTCATATCGATGATCTCGACGTCGGGTAGTGTGGCACCGTCGAAGCGTTCGGAGAGCGTCACGAGTCCGTATTTGCCGGACGTAGCCTTATAATAAGTCTCGATGGATGGGGTTGCGGATCCGAGGAGGGATTTCGCACCATGCATTGATGCGAGCACGAGGGCAGCATCGCGTGCGTTGTAGCGCGGAGCCGGGTCATACTGCTTGAATGAGGATTCATGCTCCTCATCCACGATTACGAGTCCGAGACGGGCAAACGGGAGGAATACAGAGGAGCGGACACCGAGCACCACAAGGGGCTCATTGCCTGAAAGGAGTCTGCGCCAGATGTCAACACGCTCGGAGTCGGAGAATTTTGAATGATATACGAGAAGGCGTCGTCCAAACACCTTCCTGAGTCGGTCGGAGAGTTGGGTGGTAAGTGATATTTCCGGTACGAGGAAGAGCACCTGGTCGCCTTGCGCGAGGGCACGGGCTATGAGATGAGTGTATACTTCCGTCTTGCCGCTACCGGTGACGCCATGGAGAAGCTGCACGGGTTGCTGACGGAAACCATCTGTAATCTGATTCAGAGCCGCAGATTGGGCGGCAGAGAGAGGGGAGAGGTTGATTTTTTCTTCAGTATCGTCGGCTGCTGTAAACCTGTTGATGCTTTTCTTTACTGTCTCCATTATCCCTTTCTCAACGAGGGCACGCAGCACGGCAGGTGATGTACCGGAGAGGGCAAGGAGTTTATCCCGCTCCACGTCGCGCAACTCCCCGTTGGGCGACATCCATCCCGACATGTCGAGATAGGCTATCAGCGTGGTCTCCTGCATGCGCGAACGCTTCACCTGTTCAAACGCCTCATGCAGCCTGTCGCTGTCACCGCGTGGGAAAGTCAGACGCATGTAAGTGGTCTTCTTAGGGCGGTAACGCTCCACCACCTTCTCGTCGATCTCAACAATACCGGCATCCATGAGGGTATTGACGATTGCTGCCACGTTGCGGAATTTGGTCTCAGTCTCCAGCTCGGAAAGGCGCATCCTCTTCTTCTCCTGAAGAAACTGGATTACGATAGCCTGGCGCTCGGTGATCTTGAAAGGGTTCCTCTCATCGGGTTCGTAGTCGGGATTCAGCGAGAGATAAGTCTCGCTTTCCGGCTTCAGCCCGGTGGGCACGGCAGCCTTGTAGACTTCACCGGGGGCACAAAGATAGTAGTCCGCTATCCAATGCCAGAGTTTAAGCTGGGGATAGCGGACTACGGGGGATGAGTCCAACACCGCCATCAGAGGCTTCACGTCGTAGCCTTCCGGCTTCTGCGAGTGAAGACATTCCACGATTGCGGTATAGAATTTCTTTTTGCCGAACTGCACAAGCACTCTTGACCCGACCTGCACCCCGTCTGCCATATCTTCCGGGACGGAATAAGTGAAGGTGGAATAGAGTGGGAGCGGTAGTATAACTTCAGCAAACAAGATTCAGAAAAGATAAGCCACGTTGATGAATCCGCCGCGATACTGTGCGGAATAGTTGTCGAGTTTATAGGTGCGCACCTGATAGGATATGCCCCAGGAATAGCCACCGGAGATCTGCCAATGCTCAAACAGCTCGATTCCGGCACCACACTGCATAGCCACGTAGCCAGCGGGATGCTCCACAGCCGGAGCATCGTTGGTGGCAGCCGTGAATGTGAATACCGGTCCGCCGAACACGAACGGGGCGAGCGTGCGCTCAAAACCGTTCATGCGAGTCCATTTGAACCTCAGATTTACGGGGATCTCGATTGTGTGGAGCCATACGTCCTGGTTCTTTATACCGTCGGATGCCCATACCTCATGCTCTCCGAAGTCGACGTGTGCACCATGGAGGTTGTAGTTAAGACCGAGATTGATGCCGAATCCGATGCCCGGGATCATTATCTCGCCCATGACACCCGCCTGCCCACCGCATAGCATGGAGGTTTTGGCGAGGTCTTGTTTCCAATGGAAAGTAGAGAAGTTGACGCCGGCAGTCGGACCCCATCTGAACTCTGCGGATGCAGTCAGGGCAGAAACGAGTATCGTCGTCAGGATAAGAAATTTCCTTATCATTATCTAATAGTTATTGTTACCGTTAGAGATTGCTACTGAAGTTTATACCGCATCAATATCAGAATAGCCAAGCGGCTGTTACGGTCCAGTAGTTGTTCTTAACCTTGGCAGACTCGGTATTCACCCAATGGTCGGCGATGTTGTTGATACCGAAACCGTAGGAGCCGGTGATCTGAAGATGCTGGATAAGCTCAACGCCTACGCCTACGTTCCAAGCCACCTGGCAGGTCTTTGTCTTCAACGCATCGACAGAGTTCTTGTCGAGCTTGAAAGCGAATGCCGGACCGGTCAGCACGTAGGGAGTGATGATCTTGCTGATGAGGGGGAGGCCGATCTTATATTTGAGGTTAAGTGGAATTTCGAGGAAGTTCTTGTTGTATGCCACGTGTTCACCCTCAGCAGGAGCCACGTTGATGTCGGAGTTCATGCGGGTGTACATTGCGGAGAGGTCGAAGCCGATGCCGATGATGGGCACCTGGAACTCTGTCATGACGCCGAGAGTGTAGCCGCAACTATTGTCGTCGGTGAAATTGTCACCAAGATTGGAGAGATGAAGGCTGTTGAGGTTAAGACCTGCCTTCACACCGAAACGGAACTGTGCCTGCGCAGCACCCATGCCGAAAATTGCGGCAAGGAGCACGATGATAATTTTTTTGTAAGATTTCATACTTGGTTATTGTTTTGTTAAAAAAATATTGTTGAAGTGACGCAATTGGAAATTTCATATCCACGTGGCATGAAAAAAGGCGTACATATCACGTGCAAAGTTAATAAAAACTTTTAAAAGGATGAAAAATGTTGGTATTATTGGAATTTGAAGCGGTGTTTTTTGTTTAACTTTGCATATTGAATTAATAATGGCGGCATTTTTTAGAGTGTCGTGCTAAAAATTTAGAGATAAATAGATATGGAAAATAAAGAGATAAACCTGGAAGAGAATAACCGAGAGGGGATAAACCAAGAGGAGGTGAGAAAGGTAGAGACGGAAGCCGATGAGGTGATGCGTGTGACGGATCGCGCCATCGAGCTTCTCCGTACAGTGTATGACCCGGAGATACCGGTCAACGTCTATGATCTCGGACTCATCTATAAGATAGACTATGATCCGTCGACCAAGACGCTTCAGGTAGACATGACGCTTACCGCACCGGGATGTCCGGCGGCAGATTTCATCATGGAGGATGTGCGTCAGAAGTTGATGAGCGTGGAGGGTCCGGAGAAAGTGGATCTCCGTCTGGTGTTTGAACCTGTGTGGACGCAGGATATGATGAGTGAGGAGGCGAAACTGGAGCTTGGTTTCATGTGATACCCCTCCGATGACAAATAAAGGAATACCGGTGAAGAAAACTTATTTTTTGAGCGACCTGCATCTTGGGGCACCATATTTCCCCGATTCACATGATGCAGAGCGCAGGGTAGTGGCGTTTCTTGATTCGATAAAGGATAAGGCGGATGCCATCTATCTTCTCGGCGACGTGCTCGACTATTGGTATGAATACCGTTACGTGGTGCCGCGTGGATTTGTGAGGTTCTTCGGGAAACTTGCGGAGCTTTCAGATTCGGGGGTCAAGATAGTGTGGATGATCGGCAATCATGATATCTGGATTTTCGACTATCTGCCGAATGAGCTTGGCATACGGGTGGTAGATGGTGTGCTTGTAGAGAAAATCCACGGAAAGACCGTGTTCATGACCCACGGAGACGGGGTAGGCAAATTGCCGCCGGCATTCCGGTTGATACGCGGTTTGTTCCGCAACAAGGTTTGTCAATGGGCATTCAGTGCGATCCATCCTCGTTGGACGGTGCCGTTTGCATATAAATGGAGCCGCCATAGCCGTAAGAGCGGTGAGGAGCGTGGCATACCCGACAACAAATTGCTTGAAGGACTGCGTAAGTTTGTAGTGGAATATCATGCCGGGCATCCGGAGGTGGATTATTTTATGTTCGGACACGTGCATATTCTAAGCAGGGAAGAGATTGCCAAAGGATGCGAGATGATCGTGCTTGGAGAGTGGATTCGAACATTTAGTTACGCCGTTTTGGATGAAAAAGGGGTGGAATTACTCAAATGGGGGTAAAATTTATATGTTTTACAACATGTTTCTAACATTTTGGTAGAAAAGATTTGGTCAGTCCATAATAAAGTGATAACTTTGCACCGAACCTAAAAACAATCTTTTTTACCTTAAGATTTTTTACCTGTAGAAACTTATCAAAGGGTGCGACCGTGGAGGTTATCACCCTTTATTTTTTTGTCTTCGTCAAGACTCGTTTTTTCATCAGTACGTAGGCAACAGATAAGCGCACGAACATAAATGCGATCGCATTTATGTTCGTGCGCTTATCTG
>NZ_SRYB01000045.1:0-30498 GCF_004793975.1 Lepagella muris | reverse complement strand
CACGAATCTTTTCATTATACAAAATTTAATGATCATAAACCATAAACATTAAACCTTAAACCATTTAAGTGAAGCAAGTTGGAAAACTTGCGAAACTTAAATTACTAAGAATAATAGACGTATAAGCAATGAGATATATTACACTATCGGCTTGCGCCGCACTACTAATGGGTATGGCGGCGTGCTCATCCGATGACATAACGTTGAAAAGCAATGACTACGGCTCGACAATCGAGTCGACCGACGGCAGACGGGTCAGTACTTTCGTGATTTCAAACGCCGGAATGGACGCCCCAGACTCACTAAAGATGGTGCGCGTGATCCTTACGCCGGAGGCTTCCGACGAACCGCTGTCGTTTGATGCTTCAATAATCGTGGATCGCGACAACATGAAATGTATGATGGTGATACCTGCCGGAGAATCCATACCCGATGGCAAATATGTCCTGATCATCAAGACTCAGGATGATCAGACACTCGGCGCACGCCTACAGGTGAGGTTTGTCGACGAGATGCTCCACACTGTCAGCGCACAGAGCATCATGTATATGGGGCTCTCTGGAGAGGGTACAAAGGAGGATCCCTACCGTATCGCATCATCAGATGATTTCGCGATGATGGTGTCAAACCTAAGACGTGATTCACTTGAACTCGGGAGAGGACGATATTTTAAGCAGACATCATCTTTCCAGGCTCCGACGCAAAGCAAACTCATCGACGGTAGAGGCTACTATAGCTATTCCTTTGCCGGAAATTATGATGGCGGCGGCAACAGCATTACCGGACTATACTATATCGGGGCTGACAACTCCGACAGAGAACCGGGAAAAGATAGCCACATAGGTCTTTTCTCATCCCTACAGGATGGTGCCGTAATCCAGAACCTTGAAATATCGAATGCCTCGATAGTCAACGGATATGATTATATCGGGTTTCTTGCCGGCGAGTCGTCAGGCAATGTGAGTATCGAAAATGTACAGGCTTCCGGCTCCATCATCAATGCCAATAATTATTGCGGGGCACTGATAGGCATGCACTCTAAAGGCTCGATATCCATAAAGAATCATGACATAGCCTCCAACATCACCGGCAAGGATTATATCGGTGGAGTGATAGGAAAGATCGACAGTTCAACAGCTACAATCGAAAATGTATCGACCTCATCACGCCAATTCTCAATAAAGGGTGAACAGGCTGTAGGCGGTCTTATCGGATATTTCTCCGGTAGCCTCCACGCATCACGCATCTCAATCACCCATACCGTGAGCGAGGAAGACTCAAAGGTGAAGATTGTAAGCGGGACGCAGAATGTAGGTGGAATGATCGGTAACGCATCTTTCAGTCAGAAAGAATGCTCGCTTGACAATATATCCGTGAAATGTCCTGTCGGTGGAGAGAATTACACCGGAGGTATTTTTGGACTCCTTAATGTCAGCATACCGACATCTGTATCAAAATGTCTCTATAGCTCGCTCGTCACCGGCATTCAATATACCGGAGGTTTTGCCGGAGAGATATACACCGCCGATAATTTACTTAAATTCATCGGGAAAGATAACGAGTCGCGTGTCGTGGTCACTATGGCTGATACAGGAGTCAACGGAAAGATCGGTACCGGTGGATTTGCCGGCAAATTGTATGGCACAATCAGCTTTGACGCCAAATTTGAAATTGCCGTCAATGTATCACATGGTGACAATAACTATGTAGGCGGAGCTGTCGGAGAACTGACCGGTGGCACCCTCCATGCTGACCGCATCTCCATGACAAGCAACACTATGAATGTGAAAGGGACATATTATGTCGGAGGGATAGTTGGCTATGTCAAGAATGCCAACGTAGTCGGTACGGATAAGTTTGACTATTCTTCCAAATGGATTATTCCCACTCTCTCCTCTCGACACTCCCTTTTCTGCGGTAACGTGACGGGGGATGAATATGTAGGAGGACTTGTCGGATTCATAGAGAGCGGCAATCTTCAGGCTCTGCATTCAACTGCAACCGTGACTGCAAACACCAACGGGGGAGGTATCGTGGGATATGCTGACGGAAAAGGCACAAATTCATATATAATCGAGGATTCTTCTTTCGCCGGAACATTGAAGGTGTCGGCAAGCAATGCCGGCGGTATCGTAGGTGGCAGAGAGGGGGGAATGCTAGTGAAAGACTGCGTGAACTACGCCGACATATCCTGCAACGACCAGACAGGCGGCATAACAGGATGGGTAGACTACCATAAGATTGCCACAAACACCGATTACTGCGTGAACCTCGGTAAAATATCCGGCGGCAAGTGGGTCGGCGGCATAGTCGGCGGTATGGATGGACATGACTACTACACCCGCGTCTACAAATGCGGCAACTACGGTTCTGTGACCAGCAACGGCGAACATGCCGGAGGCATTGTCGGCACTTGTCAGAACAAACGCATACGGGTGTGGAACTGCGCCAATCACGGCGACATACAATCCAACTGTGATGGAGGAGCTGTGGGAGGCATCGCCGCACACCTCGGCGAGGATCCCAACGGTGTTCACTCGGCGGCAAACCTTGAAGTGAGAGAATGTTACAACAGCGGTAAAGTCTCGACAACAAAATTCCACGTACACATCGGCGGCATACTCGGATATCAGGAAGAGGGTGGTTCTGATTCAGGCGACCATGATTCATGGGTGCATGACTGCGTGAATGAGGGCGACATACCCTCCGACACCCACGACGACACAGGCGGCATTGTAGGCTGCATCGACCACTACTCCGTAATTGAGAGATGCTACAATCGTGGAAAAATCTCCGACGGCAATGCCATGATCGGCACACGCAAAAGCTCAGCCATCAACACATGCCACGACCTATTCGCACTCAAAGACTCCGGGAAAGGCTGGAAATGCAACGGCTTCTACGAGAAAGGTACCCCCGAAAACAAATACTACAACTACGACTTCACCAACGTCTGGATAATGACCGACGGCTACCCCCGTCTCCGCGATTGCCCCTTCCAGAACGTCCATCCCTAACCACAGATCCCCAATCATAAAAGCATCAGCTCCTTGACCCATCCCGGCCAAGGGGCTGATACTTTACAAAATATTCATTCTACAAAAGAGACGTCCAGATCCGGAATTATATCTGTTATATTATCCACAGAATTAACAGATATTTTTGCAGCATGAAGCCATGATAGCTTCTGTTTCAATTTTTGCTGCCATATACCCATCTTTGCCTTCCTCTCCTTTTCATTAGATACATCCAACTCAACACATGCTATCACCATTATTTTATTATTATCATCAAGCAGAAGCTGATTCACCTTAGCGAAAAACTCATTGTCATTCGTTGAGAAACGGGCTGATCCTATCGACGAAGCCATAGCATCTCTTACCTTAATGGCAATACGATGCATAAGCTCCTCCCCTTTACTGCCCAATACCTCTTTAGTGCTTTCATCTTGTGTATGACCTCGGTAATTTTTTATTTCCACAAAATACAATTTGTCATTATGTATTCCAAGGAAATCAACCGCCTTTGTTGATTTAAGAAATTTTTCAACTTTTTTATGAGCGATATGATCGTCATATTTGAGTATCATCCAACTGGATTTGAAACAAAAGTTTATGCCACTTTCCTGGAAGTCACTCATAGTCATTGATATATGTTTGTTCTAATTCATAAAAAGCTGCATACTCTTCCAGAATGGGATTATTCTGTATTGTAGCAAGTGTCTCACCCTCTTCCACACTGATAACATTTCCTTCTTTATGAAGCCCGAAAAAACGTATATTCATATCGGTTTTATCCTTATATTCAGAATAAAGAGACAGTATATGGGTAAGAAGATAATCATGAGTTGCAATAAAAATTTGCAGACCACACCGCTCAAGTTCACGAATAAATTCCGCCACTATGCGTATCAATGCAGGATTAAGATTTGATTCCGGTTCATCCCAAAATAAAACTGTATTGCTATTTATCTCTCCATTAAGAATAAGATAAAGTATGGATGCCATCTTCCTTAATCCCTCTGCTACAAGATGTGCTTCCATTCGCCCATCAACAGTCTCAATATAAAACCTACCATTCATCTGAAGCACCTTAAAGCCAAGTTCTTTCTCAAGTAATTCTATGGCAGGTTTTAGTGGGTTATCTTCTATATTGCGTAATACAGGAAGAGCAAGCGAATGGGCAAGATTGATATAAGTCTGATCAAATGAAAGTTCTCGTTTGCTGCTCAATCCAATAAAACCCTCGAACAATGAAAACATTTCGCGTGGAGGAATATAAATAAACTGACATTCATCCCATTTATCATCCTTATCTATCTTCACAGTTGTCTTGGATGTGGAGGAAAAACCGAATGAAAGCTCCTTCCCATCTATATTTACACCTACAGTTGATTTTCCGGAAACAACATTCTTATTCACCAGATTACCTATAAAATCCGGTTTGAAATAATGAATCAAGTTTTCAGCTAAAATATATTCAAATTGTTCCTTTGAGGTAGTCTTCTTTAACTGAAACTCATGACGAGCCTGCAATGCCGATGCTATACATTTAAGTATATGTGTCTTGCCTGTTCCATTTTTGCCAATAAATATATTCACTCCATCAGTAAATGAAAATTTATTATTTGCAAAGCTCGTGAATCCACTTAATGATATGCTGTTTACCATTATATTCTACATTAAATTATAAATCTCCACAAATTTACACCAAAAACAGGAAGATACCAACACCATGAGTTGAAATTATTACAATTGTTTTCATCATCTACTGGTTATGGTGAAAAATATCCATATACCAAAGATATTTTCCATTCCTCTCCATCATAAATCCGAATTTCAAGACGACAAGGTAGGTTTGATGCCGGAGTTGTCGGTTTTTCTGCTTATTTTTGGCAATTGACTATGTTTTTGGATTATTTTTATGACTTTTTTCAATTGTTTGATACTAATAAGGTCTCTTTATGCGTTGTTTCTCTGTGTTCCACTAATGGACTATGCCTAACTGATGAATGAGATGATACGTCTGCGCGACGTCAATAAAACATACGACGGTGCCGTACCTCTTCATGTGCTCAAAGGGATTAATCTTGATGTGTTCAAGGGTGAGCTCGTGTCGATCATGGGTGCTTCCGGCTCCGGCAAATCAACGCTATTAAATATCCTCGGTATTCTCGACAATTATGACTCCGGCGAATATTATATCGACGGGAAACTGATTAAGGATCTCAGCGAGAACCGTGCCGCTGAATACCGAAACAGGATGATCGGTTTCGTTTTCCAATCATTCAACCTTATCAATTATAAGAATGCGGTGGAGAACGTGGCTCTCCCGCTTTTCTATCAGGGGGTGTCGCGTAAGAAACGCAATAAGTTGGCGATGGAGCAGCTGGAGAAGATGGGACTCGCTGACCGTGCACACCACCTGCCGGGAGAACTGTCGGGCGGTCAGAAACAACGTGTGGCGATTGCCCGCGCTATGATCACCAACCCTTCAATCATACTTGCCGACGAACCTACGGGTGCGCTCGACAGTAAGACCTCGCACGATGTAATGGGTATCTTCCGTGAGCTTAATGAGGTGGACGGGAAGACGATTATCATTGTCACCCATGACCCCGGTGTGGCTGCCCAGACCAACAGACTTATACGCATATCCGACGGCGTGATTGTGCCGGAATCATCCCCAATTGTCATACCATGACCGATCTGATCCGCGAAATATTTCAGACAATACGCACGAATAAGTTGCGTACCGTGCTGACCGGCATAGCTGTAACGTGGGGTGTATTCATGCTGATTGTACTCCTCAGTATGGCACGTGGCGTCACCAACAACTTTCAGGAGATGATGGTGTCGCGCAACACTGCCTCTATACGTATTTTCAGCGGGAACACTTCAATCCCTTACAAGGGGAACCGAGAGGGGAGACGCATAAGGATGAAGGATGGCGACATGAAGATATTGCCGGAGAATAATCCAAAGTATGTGGAGGAAGTGACGTCACGCATATATGGTTCCGGCAACATCTCCACTCCAAAAGCGAAGATTTCCGAATCATACACAGGCGTATTCCCCTCAATAAAGCAGGAGCAGGATATCCGGACAATGAAAGAGGGGAGATTCATCACTGACCGCGACCTTGCCGAGAAGGCAAAGGTCATCGTACTTCCGGAATATTATGCCAACCAGCTGTTCCCTCCCGACGGCATAGGAGCTTGCGGCGGTAGAGTGGATTGTCAAGGTCTATCCTTCAAGGTGGTGGGGGTATACCAAAGCAATTGGAACCGCAGTTGCTACATACCGTTTACCACAGCCCGTATGATCGCTTCTGACCGTGAGGATCTCGGCACACTCTCCGTGGCTCTCAAGAATGTACACACGGAGGAGGATGGCAACACTGCGGAGACAGATATCCGCAACACTCTCGCCACTGTCCACAATTTCGATCCCGCAGATGAGAATGCCGTCTACATCTCCAACAGTTTTACAAATGCCATAAAAACACGTCAGGCTCTCGTGATTCTCGACACCAGCGTATGGGTGCTCGGCATACTGACGCTTCTTACCGGCATAGTCGGAATCAGCAACATCATGTTTGTGACCGTAAGGGAGCGCACCCATGAAATCGGCATACGTCGCGCAATTGGGGCAAAGCCACATAAGATCCTTACCCAAGTGATTGCCGAGGCTGTGGGCATCACCCTGCTGTTCGGGTATCTCGGCATTGTGTTTGGCATGATTGTCACTCAGATTATTGCCTATATAATCGGTCCGGACGGTCCCATCTCGAATCCTACTGTCAGCATAGCCATTGCCCTCGAAGTGATGGGAGTGCTCGTGCTGGCAGGGGCGATTGCCGGACTTTTCCCGGCTATGAAGGCGTTGAAAATAAAACCGGTGGAGGCTCTCCGCGATGAATAAGACTATCTGACTATGAAACTTACTATTTTCGACTTAGAGAACTGGAAGGAGATCGGTGCCACATTGATGCGCAACAAGACCCGCACGTTTCTCACCGGATTCGGTATCTTCTGGGGCGTGGCAATGCTCGCAATGCTGACCGGAGGAGCCCGCGGTGGCGAGGATATGCTGAAGAGAAATTTCGCGGGATTCGCCACAAACACTGCCGGAATGGTGGCAAACCGCACGTCTATGCCATATAAGGGTTATCAGAAGGGGCGGACATGGATGATGGATCTTACTGATGTGGAACTTCTGAAAGAGTCTTTCCCGGAACTGGAGGCGGTGGTGCCATCTTTCCAATCGTGGGGAAAAAGCATCAAGCATGGAAAACATTCTTTCTCCGGACAGATAATTGGTGCCGAACCTGACTACACTAAGATTCTGCAACCGAATTTATATCATGGAAGGTTTGTCAATGAGGCTGATATGGTGGGGGAGAGGAGAGTGGCTGTAATAGGTAAAAAGGTTGCGGCACAGCTATTCCCCGGTGTGGAGGCTCCATTGGGGCAGTTGGTAGAGGTAGGCGGCACGGCTTATTCAATAATAGGTATAGCAGGAGATAAATCGGAGATTCAGCTTAACGGAAGTATGGATGAGGCTGTCGTGATTCCATCGTCTACATTCCGGCGCGTCAACGGCTATGGCGATAAGGTGGATTTCATTATGATGACCGCTCGACCCTCGGTCAATATCTCCGAGCTGGTACCAAAGATGCAGTCAGTGGTATATCGCCGCCACAGCATCCATCCCGACGATAAGGGAGCCATGTGGGTGATCAACATCGCCGACATGTTTGAGCAAGTGGAGACGTTATTTACCGGAGTGGATCTTCTCGCATGGTTTATCGGTCTGTCCACGCTTCTTGCCGGAATCATAGGCATAGGCAATATAATGTGGGTTATCGTGAAGGAACGCACTCAGGAGATAGGCATACGTCGGGCAATCGGTGCAAAGCCACGCGACATAATTGTGCAGGTGCTTAGTGAAGGTATCGTGCTGACTGTCGTAGCCGGATTAGCCGGTGTGTGCTTCGCCACGATTGTACTCGCTGTCGCACATCATCTCACGAATCCGCCGGATGCCGTATCGGAGGCGCATTTCCAGATGAGTTTCACAACCGCCATGGCTATCCTCGCAATATTCATTATTCTCGGATCGCTCGCCGGACTGATACCTTCAATCAAGGCAATGAGAATCAAACCGGTAGAGGCGCTCAACGACAAATAATACAGGGATAATCATAATGATATGCCTGATTCCCATTATCAATAAAGCTGCATAATCTTTAATATCTAACTGAACCAAATTCAAAACTATATGAAAAAATTTTTCAAAATCCTGCTGATAGTGATCGCTTGTGTCGTATTCATCGGCACATTCTTCTATCTCTATCAAAACTCAAAGGGTAAGGAGACCGTATATGATCTCCGTTATCCATCTACTGAATCTATCGAACGCACCACCGTGCTGACCGGAAAAATCGAACCGCGTGACGAAATCGACATCAAGCCGCAGATCTCCGGTATTATAAGCGAAATTCTTGTGGAAGCCGGTGATCATGTCAACAATGGCGATATCATTGCAAAGATTAAGGTGATTCCGGAGGAGACTCAACTGTCGTCGGCAGAGAGCCGTGTGGCTATGGCGGAAATTGCTCTGAAGGAGGCTGAACGTACTTTCGAACGCACGCGCCAGCTTTATGAGAAGAAATATGAAAGCCGTGAGAAATATGAGACTGATGAGACAGCCCTTGAGCGTGCACGTCAGGATCTTGACCAGGCACGTGACCAGCTCACAATCGTGAGAGACGGTGTGTCAGCTTCAAATGCACAAGGCTCCAACACTCTCGTGCGTTCCACCGTGACTGGAGTCGTTCTGGAAGTGCCGGTGAAAGT
The DNA here is from genome assembly GCF_004793975.1 of Lepagella muris. NCBI lineage: Bacteria > Pseudomonadati > Bacteroidota > Bacteroidia > Bacteroidales > Muribaculaceae > Lepagella > Lepagella muris. Next base: position 21,638 of record NZ_SRYB01000045.1, on the reverse strand, counting down.
CGGCTCCTCTGTCATACAGGCAAACACGTTTAACGATGGCACCACAATTGCGAAAGTGGCAGATATGACTGACCTTATCTTCAAAGGGAAAGTGGATGAGACAGAGGTGGATCTGCTGAAGGAGCAGATGCCGGTCAGAATCTCTGTCGGTGCGGTTGCCGGTTCCGACTATCCCGCCGTAATTGAGAAGATCGCTCCTATGGCATCGGATGAGAACGGCTCAAACACGTTTGAGGTGAAAGCTGCACTCACCGCTACCGAAATCGCCAACCTGCGTGCCGGCTACAGTGCCAATGCAAGTGTCATTCTTGAAAGCGTTGACAGTGTGCTCGCAGTGCCGGAGAGCATCGTGGAATATGAGGGCGACAATGCCTACGTCTATCTGCTGACCGACTCTGTGCCGAACCAGGTGTTTGAAAAGAAGAAGATTAAAGTCGGTCTCTCAAACGGACTTATGGTCGAGGTAAAATCCGACAGTATAAACAAAAAGACTCCTCTACGTGGCAATCCCCGCAACTGACCGTAAAGCATTTATCTCATGAATCTATTTGTCAAAGCCATATTGCCCGTGTCGTTGCTGACTGTGGCAACCACCGCAAATGCTGAAGCATGGTCTCTCGACAGCTGCATATCTTACGCAATATCCCATAATATCAGTGTGCGGCAACAGAAGCTGCGGATCACTGAAGGGGAGCTCGCAATAAAGGAGGCACAGGACCGCTATCTGCCGTCGGTAGATGCGTCGGTATCGGAATCTTTCAGTTTCGGTCGCGGTCTGACGGCATCAAACACTTATGCCGACCGCAACACCACCAACACCCAATGGGGCGTAAGTCTTAGCCTACCTCTGTTTCAGGGCACAGCTGCCTATCGACGCGTGAAGATAACAGAGATGTCGCTAAACCAGTATATCACAGAGAATGAGGCTACTAAAGACAATATCACACTCAACGTCATATCGCAGTATCTGCAAGTGCTCTATTGCAAGGAGGTGGCTAAGAGTGCACGTTCCCAGGCTGAATATTCAGCCTTTGAGGTGGAGCGTCAGAAAGCCTTGATAGCAGCCGGGAAAGTGGCGGAAGCTACACTATACGATCTGGAATCGGTGGCGGCACAGGATAAACTTCAGGTAGTAGCTGCCGACAACGACACACAGGTGGCTCTCGTGAATCTTGCCAATCTGCTTCAGTTGCCCTCATACGAAGGGCTCGATGTGGTGCCGCTCGATGATATGGATCCGGTAATACCCGGTCCCGACGTAGTGTATGCCTCCGCGATGGGGATAAACAATTCCCTTATCGGTGCAAGACAAGCGGTGAAAGTTGCCAACGAGAATATCTCGCTTGCGAAGACCGGATATATCCCCACGTTGAGCTTCAGCGCGGGAATCGGTTCCAGTTTCTATACGGTCAGTGGCATGAAGAGTGAGAGCTTCGGAGCTCAGATGAAGCATAACTATTCCACGTATCTCGGTCTGTCGCTGCGCATACCCATCTTTGACGCATTCAACACGCGTAACAGCATACGGCGTGCGAAGCTACAGAAACTGAGCGCGGAACTGACCCTTGAACAACGTGAGTCCGACCTCTACAAGGAGATACAGTTGGCGTATTATCAGGCGACGGGCGCGCGCGAGCGTTATCTCACCTCAACAGAGACTCTTGAAAAGACAACCCTCTCATTTGAGTCGACACGCGAACGATTCAATCTCGGACGTGCCACACAAGCCGACTATGAGCAAGCGAAGAACAATCTCTTCAAGACCGATATCTCCCGCATCCAATCCCACTACGAATATCTCCTCCGCACCCGCATCCTCCGCTTCTACCAGCAGGGTGCACTCCGCAAGTAGAATAACCACATATAACTAATGAAGTTCCAAAGTTTACTTAACAAGAAACCCTGACCTGATGGTCAGGGTTTCTATACTTTCTTTTTATAGTGCAGATGCGAGGATGGTGTGCAGCGGGCTACGAGGAGGATGCTGACTTCGTAGAGCAACCACATCGGGAGGGAGACCACTAAGAGGGTGAAGATGTCGGAGGTAGGGGTGATCACTGCCGCGACTATCAATATGATGACTATGGCATGACGCCGATACTGACGCATGAACGGTGCGCTCAGAAATCCTAATTTCCCGAATAGCCATGAAAGCACCGGCATCTCAAAGACGATTCCCATCGACAGGCACATCATTATCAATGTAGACATATATGACTCCAGACTGATCATATTCTCAACATCGGAAGCCACCTGATACGTGCCAAGAAAACGGAACGTCAGCGGAAAGATAAGATAGTAGCTTACCAACACCCCGATAATAAACATCAGATAGGATGAGCCTATCACGCGCACTGCATATCTTCGCTCATCGGAATAAAGTGCCGGAGAGACAAAACGGAAAAGCTGATAGAGTATATACGGCGACGCACACAGGACGCCGGCACACATTGCCGTCTTCACATGGATCAGAAACTGCTGCGCAAGCCCTGTGTTGATCAGACGGACCGAGAAATAATCACCGATGTCGCCATGAAACATTGCCGCCATACGTTCGAGCCAACGATAAGTGATAAAACCGGCATCCTTCGGCGCAAGAACCACATCAAACAATTCCTCCTTGAAAAAGAACGCAACCATACCGAACACAACGACCACTGCCGCTATCCTGAGCAGCACTCCCCGAAGCACGTCAAGATGATCCCAGAAGGTCATGCCTTCCGAGCCGGATCCCTCACTCATTTATCACTGTTGTTCTCTTTGTTATCCTTACTGATGTCGGTCACGTCTTTCTCTATCTCATTCATGCCGTCCTTAAACGACCTGACACCTTTCCCGAGACCCTTCATCAATTCAGGGATTTTCTTCCCCCCGAAAAAGAGAAGCACAACAAGCGCGATGAGCAGGATTTCCGACATTCCGAGACCTCCGATAAATAATATCATAATTAGAATGATTGGTTAGTTATGAATGATTCAGCATTGTTTTAACGACTGAATCCACCGCTAAATTATATTTCATCAATAGCATTTGTCTGTTTTTAGTATGTAAAAGGCATTTTTTCGTAATGTTCGCATTTTCACCATTGCAATAATAGTGCTCAATTTTGACTGTTTTTTCTCCGTGCAGCTAAATATTTTTTACTAATTTTGTGATTCAAGTTTAATCTAAAACCTAACTAATATCACGACAGATGAATCGAACTTTATTGACCTCGATCCTCGGTCTGGCTGCCATTTCCGCATCTGCGCAGTCATTCAATGAATGGCTTGATCCGGAAGTGAACGCCGTAAACCGAGCTCCGATGCATGCTGCCAATTTCGCTTTCCGAAACGGTGAAAATGCTGCCCTATCTCAGGAAAGACAAAAATCGGCAAATTACCTATCCTTAAACGGCACATGGAAATTCAATTGGGTGAATGATGCCGACCAACGTCCCACTGATTTCTGGAAAAAGGATTTCAACGACAAGGGATGGGATAATATACAGGTGCCCGGAATATGGGAACTGAACGGATATGGCGACCCTATATATGTCAATACCCAGTATGCATGGCAGAGCTTTTTCAAGAATAATCCTCCCCTCGTGCCGACTGAGAATAACCATGTCGGCACCTATCGTCGCGAAATATTCGTGCCTGCCGACTGGAAGGGGAAAGAGATTTTCGCCCACTTCGGATCCGTCACTTCCAACATATACCTGTGGGTCAATGGAAAGTATGTCGGATATAGTGAAGACAGCAAACTGGAGACGGAATTCAATCTCACACCCTACCTTATCCCCGGCAAGGAGAATCTGATATGCTTCCAGATTTTCCGTTGGTGCGACGGCTCATATCTCGAAGATCAGGATTTCTTCCGCTTCTCCGGCGTAGCGCGCGACTCATATCTCTTCGCGAGAGATAAGAAACGTATCGCCGACATTCGCGTCACCCCCGACCTGGAGAATAACTACACTGACGGTATACTTAACATCGACCTATCCCTGACTGCAAATGCTCCCGTCGACCTTATCTTAAAGGATGCTGCCGGCAACACTGTGGCTAATGCTACAGCCTCCAAGAGCGGACGCACGGTCATGAAGGTGAACAATCCGCTGAAATGGACTGCCGAGACCCCAAACCTATACACACTGACTGCCTCGATGAAGGGGAGTGATGAGGTTATTCCGGTAAATGTCGGTTTCAGAAAGATTGAGCTGACAGGCAAGCAGATTCTCGTGAATGGCAAGCCGGTATTGTTCAAGGGTGCCAACCGCCATGAGCTTGACCCCGACGGCGGCTACGTGGTGTCTCCTGAAAGGATGCTTCAGGATATTGAGCTGATGAAGAAGCTGAATATCAATGCTGTCCGCACTTGCCACTATCCGGATGATCCCCTCTGGTATGACCTTTGCGACAAATACGGCATCTATGTCGTTGCTGAGGCAAACATCGAAAGCCACGGAATGGGATATGGAGAGGAGACTCTCGCGAAGAATCCTGCCTATAAGAAGGCTCACATGGAACGCAACCAGCGCAACGTGCAGCGTAATTTCAACCATCCATCAATCATTTTCTGGAGCCTCGGCAATGAAGCGGGATATGGACCGAACTTCACTGATGCCTACGAATGGATAAAGAAGGAGGACCCAAGCCGTGCAGTGCAGTATGAACAGGCGCGTGCCGACGGCATGACCGACATATTCTGCCCCATGTACTACGGATATGACGGCATGCAGAAATATGCTGAGAAATCGGATATAACCAAGCCCTTGATCCAATGTGAATATGCCCACGCAATGGGCAACTCCCTCGGCGGATTTAAGGAATATTGGGATCTCATCCGCAAATACCCCTCTCTGCAAGGTGGTTTCATCTGGGACTTCGTTGACCAGGCAGTCCGCACGAAAGGTAAGGACGGTGTGGAGATATACGCTTACGGCGGCGACTTCAACGACTATGACGGTAGCGACAACAACTTCTGCGTAAACGGCATCGTAAGCCCCGACCGTGTACCAAACCCTCATGCCGACGAGATCTCTTATTACTATCAGAACATCTGGACAACTCCCGCGGATCTTGCCTCCGGCAAACTGAAGGTATATAATGAGAATTTCTTCCGCGACCTTTCAGACCTGAATCTTGACTGGGTGGTGCTCAACAACGGAGTGCCCGTCCGCTCCGGACGCATTGACAATATCAATGTGGCACCCGGAAAGACCGAATCAATCTCCATACCTTACGGAGAGATCTCCGGAGAAGGGGAGTGGCTTCTCAACGTGGACTACACTCTCAAAAACGCAGAGGGTCTGCTTCCTGCCGGGCACTCCATCGCACGCGAGCAGTTCCTGCTGAAGGAGGGGAAATCGTGTGCTTGTGTCAAGACTCCCGTACAGCCCAACATGGCAACCCCTGTAGCTTCCATAGTCAATAACCAAAGGAATCACCTCATCGTTAACGGTGATAATTTCTCAATTGAGTTTAACCGCTACAATGGTTTCATGTCGAAATATGTGGTAGATGGCACTGAAATGATTGCCGAGGAGGGTATGCTGACCCCTAACTTCTGGCGTGCCCCGACAGATAACGACTATGGTGCAAACCTACAGAATAAGTTCCGTGCTTGGAAAAAACCGACGATGAAGCTCACTTCGCTAAAAGCTGAGGAGAAAGATGGCATGATTCTGGTGAATGCCGACTACGACATGCCTGATGTCAAGGCTAAACTGGCGATGACGTATGTGATTAATGGTGTCGGCGACGTCAAGGTGACTGAAGCACTCACTACCGAGAAAGGTGCAGACGTGTCAGGTATGTTCCGTTTCGGTATGCAGATGCAGATGCCGCTTGCATTCAGCAACATCCAATACTACGGACGCGGACCTATAGAGAACTACATCGACCGCAACCACTCTACCCGTATCGGTCTTTACGACCAGACGGTCAGCGAGCAGTTCTATCCCTACATCCGTCCGCAGGAGACTGGCACAAAGACTGATGTGCGCTATTGGAAACAGTTGGACAATGCCGGAAACGGTCTTGAGTTTAAGGCTGCTGTGCCCTTCTCCGCATCCGCACTCAACTATTCAATTGATAGCCTTGACGACGGCGTGTCAAAAGGACAGTCCCACTCTCCCGAAGTGAAGAAGGCTGACTATACCAACCTGCTTATCGACAAGATTCAGATGGGTCTCGGCTGCGAAGACAGCTGGGGACGCACAGCCCGTCCGGAATATCTGGTGCCTTACGGCGACTACACATTCACATTCGTGATGCACCCGGTGTTCCATCAGTTGAAATAATAACGCTTGCATTATAAAATATCAAAGGGATTGAAGACTCATATCTTCAATCCCTTTGATATTTTTGATTGGTATCTGCTTAGACCCCGTCTTATTTCTTCTGCTCTTTGAGAAGGTCTCTGATTTCAGTGAGAAGCACCTCCTCTTTGGTCGGTTCAGGTGGTGTGGCAGGTGCCGGAGCCGGCTCTTCAGCCACTTTCTTCTTCAGTTTCATGGCAAGACGTATGGCCACAAAGATTGAGAAAGCAATAATCACGAAATCCACGATATTCATAATGAAGGTGCCATAATTTATCGCCACCTCCTCTACAGCTGCCGCACCCTCGGCGGTGGCAGGCGAAGCCTCTCGTATCACATACTTGAGATTGGAATATCCCGCCCCACCGGTAATGAGAGAGAACACCGGCATAATGATGTCGTTGACAAGCGACGACACAATCTTTCCGAACGCACCGCCGACAATAACACCGACAGCCATATCGACCACATTTCCTTTGAGAGCGAACTCCTTAAAATCTGATAAAAATTTTCCCATTGTAGATTGGTTTATGGTTTATATTTTTTTATTAGTCTCAACTCCTCCTGAAGGGGTCAGGGGACAACAGCTCCCCCTTTAGGGGTCCGAGTCGAGGTCGACTATAGACCGGGATTGCCATGAAATCATGCGAATCTACTAAAAAATTCTCTAAAAATCACGATTTCTCGGATTAAAAAACGTCATTACGTTAAAAAACGTTCATTTACGATTGCAATACCAATTTTTTTTTATAATTTTGCATACCTAAAAGGTGGAACCCATCAACGGGTAATCCGGAATCGCCAATTCCGGAAATCTACAGGATTTATTAGAAAACAAGTTTTTATTAAAATATTACCAACCCAAAACAATATTTTAAAGCAATGACAAAAATTGGTATCAACGGCTTTGGCCGTATCGGACGTTTCGTGTTCCGTGCCTCTACTAAAAGAGACGACATTGAGGTAGTAGCTATCAACGACCTTCTCCCCGTAGACTACATGGCCTACATGCTCAAATATGACACAATGCACGGTCGTTTCGACGGAACTGTTGACTATGATATGGAAAAGAGCCTCCTTATTGTCAACGGCAAAGAGATCCGCGTAACTGCTTGCAAGAACCCCGCTGAAATCGCTTGGGGCGAGGTAGGTGCTGAGTACGTTGTTGAGTCTACCGGTCTTTTCCTCACTAAGGAGAAAGCTCAGGCTCACATCGAGGCTGGTGCTAAGTATGTAGTTATGTCGGCTCCTTCTAAGGACGACACTCCGATGTTCGTTTGCGGTGTAAACCAGGATTCTTATGTTAAGGGCACTCAGTTCGTTTCTAACGCTTCTTGCACAACTAACTGTCTCGCTCCTATTACTAAGGTGCTCAACGACAAATTCGGCGTTGTTGAAGGTCTCATGACTACTGTTCACTCTACTACTGCTACTCAGAAGACTGTTGACGGTCCTTCTATGAAAGACTGGCGTGGTGGTCGTGCTGCTTCCGGCAACATCATCCCCTCTTCCACTGGCGCTGCTAAGGCTGTAGGTAAAGTTATTCCTGAGCTCAACGGCAAACTCACCGGTATGTCTATGCGTGTCCCCACTCTCGACGTATCTGTTGTTGACCTCACTGTAAACCTCGCTAAGGAATGTACTTACGAGGAGATTTGCGCTGCTATGAAAGAGGCTTCTGAAGGCGAACTCAAAGGCATCCTCGGCTATACTGAAGACGCTGTGGTTTCTTCTGACTTCCTCGGCTGCCCCCTCACTTCTATCTTCGACGCTAAAGCCGGTATCCAGCTTACTCCGACTTTCGTGAAGGTTGTTTCTTGGTATGACAATGAGATCGGCTACTCTAACAAAGTGCTTGACCTTATCGCTCACATGAAGAAAGTTAACGGCTAATCAATTTTTTGATAAAACCATAATCCTTAGATGGAGAAGATCATGATCTTCTCCATCTTTTTTATTTTATTTTTAATTTTGATTTTTTTATTTTTTTTCATAATTTTGCAAAATACGGTCATGCCGTAGTTTTAACTTGTCCATTTTATAATTGACATCGTTAGCGTAATCCTCTTGGTTTCAATTCTGTAACCGAAATTTCTAATAATTTAAAACTTTTACATGTTTACACAAGACACCTTATTGTATTGGTTGGAGAATGACCTCCTTTGCTTTGCGATATCTGTGCTTATTGCCGGCATACTGATTCCAAAGATTATTCTCATTGCCTTCCGACGAAATCTTTTTGACGAAATCGACGAGAGGAAGATTCACCGTGGGGTAGTGCCGCGTCTTGGTGGCATTGCATTTTTCCCGGCCTTCCTGTTCTCCCTGACTCTCGTCGTAGCCCTTAACCTAAGACTCGGATCCGCACCTATGATTGACGCAATCGGTGGAGCATTCGTGCCTATATATTTTGAAATATGCGCAATAATACTGCTATATCTTGTCGGTATCGCAGATGATCTCATCGGCGTCAGATACATGGCAAAATTCGTTGTACAGATTGTATGTGCCATACTCCTGGCATGCTCCGGAATGTATATCGACAATCTTTATGGCATATTGTGGCTAAACGAATTGCCGGATGTTCTCGCATGGCTATTCTCCATCCTTGTAACGGTATACGTAGTCAACGCCATCAACCTTATCGACGGTATTGACGGACTCGCTTCCGGATTAAGCTCCATAGCTCTTATATTCTATGCCGTGGTATTCTTCAACGGAGGAGAATTCATATATTCCCTACTTGCCGTTGCGTCTGCCGGAACATTGTTCCCATTCTTCTACTACAACGTATTCGGCGACGTCACAAAACAGAAAAAGATATTCATGGGCGACACCGGAGCATTGACCACCGGTATGGTGCTCGTATTCTGTGCAATTGCAGTGATGTGTGCCAAGCCGGATTTTCTCACCGTTGACTACAACCCGGCAATCGTGGCATTATCCCCGCTCATCGTCCCATGTTTTGACGTATTCAGAGTGTATTTCCACCGTGTCAAGAAAGGGCGCAATCCCTTCCTGCCCGATAAATGCCACATCCACCACAAGATTCTCGCACTCGGCATGAATCAGGCAGCCGCCCTGCTTACGATCCTCGGAGTATCAATAGCATTCATCGGCATAAACGTGCTTGTATCCCCCTTCACCAATCCAACAATAATATTCATCGGAGATGTAGTCGTGTGGACAATAGCCAATATTCTCCTCACAAGAGCGATACGCCAACGCGAGAAACGCCTCGACAAAACCCTCTACGACTGATCGCACCCCACATCATAAGATTATCCAGAAAATTCTCCAGAATCTTTTTGTGTTGCATACTTCGCTCAAGTGGCGAAGCATGCAACACAAAAAGATTATTAATTTAAGGTTTAATGTTTATGGTTTATGATCATTAAATTTTGTATAATGAAAAGATCCGTGGATTTTCGTGAATCTTAAACCTTAAACTATAAACCATAAACTATAAACTATAAACCACTGAAGTGCAGCTTGCGAAACTTCAGTTATTAATTATAGGCATGGAGGGAATTAAGGTAATTTACCCCCACGTAGGTCATTATCAGGCTTAAAATTGCTATAAGAAGATAGATATGAAATATCTTGGCACTATAATCCCTTTCTGCTATCCCGTATATCGGCTTTAATATTATTGCAAACATCCGGTCATGCAACGGCAGGGAATAGACCATGAGTGTAACCAATGCCCATGTCTCCTTCGGATCCCAACTCCAGTATTCTCCCCAACTGACATTTGCCCATACAGCTCCCGTAAATATACCCATCCCCAATAACCATACTCCCGGATAGAGCATTGCGAGCGATAATCCTCTTAACCGCTCTACAGCCCCCAATCCTGAGAGAGCAACAACCGCCACAACCGCCGTAAATCCAAGAAGTACGTAGGATGCCATCACAAGCGACACGTGCAGCGAGAGCCACGGCGAATGTAGCACCGGCATCAAGGGCGTCACCACCGGATTTATCTCCACAAGATGCGCCACAAGTGCCAACACTCCGGAGAATAGGCTACCCGTCAACAACAACATTCCTATACGCCGTCCAACTGTCAGCAGAAGGATCTCCAACAGGAGCACTATGAATTCCAACGTCTCGTAAGTGTTTGAAAGTGGCAACCGTGATGCAAGAATCCATTGAACCACAAATATCAGCAGCGACAGCACAAAAGACAGTACCAAAAATAATGCACCAATCCATCCGGATATCTTCTCATATCGTACGAATAATATCCCTACCCCAAACGATAGGAAAGCCATAAACAGGCTTACAAAGACCAATATTCCTCCCGGAAAGGAATTATACAATAATTCCAATTCAATCCTCCATGGAGCCAAGGAAATATCTTTATCCGAGGTTTTAACTATCAGATTGCCGGAAAGGAGCGTAAGCAATATACCCACCTTCTCATCTATCTCCTCCACGCTCCGTCTATGTCCCTCGCCAAGCGCACTCTGCAATTCCGATATCCTATACCCTCCATCCTCATCAAAGAAATCTGACAGAGAGGCATATTCTCCATCCAGATCCAGGGCTTGACGCAAATTCTTATCCTTTATCTTGACCAGAGGCTGATCTTTCCATTCTTGCGGGAAAATACGGAATGAAAGGAGCACCTGCTCCGCCGACAATCCTCGATATTCCGTATCTCCATAAAGCTTCGTCATCACATCTTTCGCCAAGGTGTTGAACGTCACTATCCTACCTCCATATATCACCTGTTCCTTCCTGAGACTGTCTGCCAAAGCGCGTGGTACCCCATATATCCTATCATTCGCCTCCTTATTCTGTGTGGCTGCCGATACTCCAAGGGGTATCAGCAGAATAGTGATGACAGATAGTACCTTCAGCAACCGACGGAATCGTCCTGCCGGATTAAGCATCACAAGAAAACCACCTATGCCGAAAAGCACATATCCTGCGTATGAGAGAGGAATGCCGTAGGGATCATGATTGACAGAAAGCACTGTTGCCCCGGTATTGTCGTAAGACGATTGACAAAGACGATAACCATCGATATCAAGAATCTTATTCATTGACACCGTATGCCGCTCTCCATCCACCAGCAGATGCGATACATAATCACGTGGCACATCCCCTCCCGGATAATACACCACCTCAAACCGCTCAAGCGATAATTCCTTAGGCAATGATGTCATTCCACCCCCTTCCCGTTCAAAGAATGCCACACGCTCACCTTGTGAGATCCTGACACTACCTTTCTCCTGCATAAGCCATGTCAGCAAGCCTCCGCCCAAGATTGCAAGCATAGAGAGATGAAGAAGAAAAGATCCCGGTCTGCGCCACATGCCACTTTGCCACATACCGATTGCAAGCGTCGCAGCAAATATAATCCACAATAAAATAAACCACCATGAACCATACACAAGAGGGGAGAGGAATGTGGTAACTCCCAAACAAAGGACAACCCCGACGTAAACCGCCAAGGTTGTCTTCCCAATATTTCCAATCAATTCCGAACTCATAACGCCGCCCATTCTGTCGATACCGGTTTCATTGCCATACACTCCATCTCTATGAGCCATCCGGGACGGCACACCGGTGCCAACAGAATAAGATAGGGTATATCCGGGAAACGCTCCTCAAACATCTTCCTGACTATTCCCGCATCTGCCATATCTCGCAAATAGACAAGCATCTGTCCCACGTCATCCCAGCCACATTCCGCAGCCTTAAGCAATGCCTCCACGTTTGTCAACATACGGAGTGTCTGATGCCGGATATCACCTTCCCAGACAATCTCCCCCCGGTTATCTATGCTCGCGGTGCCGGATATGAACAGATGACGCCTGTCGCCATAATCCACACTCGTGGCACGCTCAAATGCCACCCCATATTCGTATGTGGGATTAAGATAGTCCGGAGCATTGATCATCTTCATCTGTCCCTCATGCAGTCCAATCACTGAATAGGAATCCATCTGCACTGTGGCTGTCTTGTCGGCATGACGTCCGCCGATACCGGTGCTCGCTATGAAACGGGTGTTACGTGTAAGTCCGCACTCATTGAACAGACTGTTACGCCCGCTGACTACTCCTCCGTAGTTGACGTCAACATTCTGCACAAAGAACCATGTACGCACGCAATTACCTATCAAACTGCCCCCCTTCTCATTCAGCATCTTCTGGGTGGCGGCAAGCATATCGTAGGTGGCACAATGGGAATCCTCACCCGGTCGGCAGCGGCTACCCTCAAACAGGTGGGTATATTCCCCGTGTCTTACAGAATATGAACCATCTGGCAGGGAACTCACCTCCACATCCTCCATAAGCCATACCCAAAGAGCCACCTTGGTGAGATCAAGCGGAGGCTGCTCCACTATCGACATCGCACAATTGAAATCTTTGGAGATTGACTGCGCCTGATTAGCGGCATCACTGAGAAACCAGCGCATGAACACCGGCGTCATACCATCGCCCCTATCGCGCAGATATGCCTGAAATTCATGCTCTATCTCCCTCAATTGATCGCTGAAGGGCAGTCCGGGACGTTCTACGCTTATTATCACATGGCACTCCCACGCTCCTGTGGCAGAGACCAGATCCTTATCCTTAATCATTACTCAAGTTATTTATCCAATTTTCAATAAACCCCACCTGATCATACGTCAGAAGATTGGAATGATCAAATTTCCAACTCTCCGATACATCTGTGGCAACCACCCTCCAGAGAGTGGAGCTTGCAGCATCTCCGGGATTAACCCTAAGCACACCATCCTCTACAGATGAAGCCGTCCCGACAAGCATTCTGTACGCCTCCTCCGTCCGCAGGTCAAGCCCTGCTGCGGCATTGCCGGTGGCTCCATGACACTGCACGCAGGATTTCCCGAAAATAGTATTATTCATTATGGAGAAATGCGAGGCATCCACCTTCCCGACATCAAATGAAATACGATCACCTGCAGATGCCGACACCGATACGGTGCTGAGTGTAAGGATCCTTTTACGCAGTGAATTTATAAGACATAATTCAATGGTAGATGCCTTTGGCGATACATTCGACAATTCGACGCTATCACTCCCATCATGCACCGTCTTTGAGACAATGGCATAATCATCCGATTCATTAAATGCCGCAAGCACAAGAGAATATCCCGATTCGTATGAATCTGATGACCCGCTGATCTCGCCCGTCATGACCACCGTAATACCACTGTCTCCGCTAAGGTCAATGTCGGTAGGATATATCCTACCGTCGTCACATCCCGACAGAAGGAACGGCAACAACAGGAGCAATATCTTCTTATTCCTCATAGCTTTATTCCCAATATATTTCATCAGAAGGTATATTGAATCAGTATCGTGCCGTTATGCTGGGCAAGACCGAGATCATCATTGTCACGGTCCAATTGAGTCTTATGCCCCGTGCGACCGATATAGCGGTACATCGCCTGAAGCTTCAGATTGACACTCTTGAAATAATAGTTAAGACCAACAGCCGGCATATTAAGAAAGCCCCCCTTGTCAAGCCCGTTACGATCAAAGAAATCATATCGGAGTGCCGGCTGGAGACGATCTGTAACAAAGTAGCCTGCCTGCACATATCCCCCCATATACTCAAACGACTCATCTATCTTCTGCCGTTTTGTGAAACCCACATGCATGTAGTAAGCCTCTCCGGCAAGATACAGACGGTTGTGAAGCCATGCCAATTCCAATCCGGCACGGAAATCGTTGGTGCTCTCATTCTCACTCTCTACATTCATGGAGGCTGACATTCCAACAAGCATCTTATTAAGATTCAACTGATTTGGATTACCTTGTGTGGCGGGCATCACTCCATAAGGCTGGAAGGTGAGACGTCCGGCATATAGCAGCGAAGGAATGTGCCAGTCATCACTGAAGGTCTTTGTCGCAGTATTGATCGTTGAGCCGGTGCCATTGAAAATGCCCACCTCATATCCCCATTTATCCTTCACCATGCCATGTATCTCCACACCAAGGTCAAAACCTGTCATCATCGAGGGTGTCACCGCATTGAGGGAATGAGGCATTATGACCGGAGCCGTAAGTGATACAGGCATTGTGGGGAATAGCGTCTCGCCAAGAGTGGTGAGTGTGGCATGAGTGAAAGGCGTCTTGAATTTACCGACCTTCACTCCAAATTCATCACGGAGTTTCATATCTGCCCACGCCTGTTGGAGCAATGCACCACCCGAAGCCGCAGCATTGATTGAGAGGTTGTAGGTGATAAAACCGAATGCACGTCCGGTGAAGCCGAGAACGGCGTATGGTATGTTAAAGCCTGTATTATGCACGTGATCCTGGTTGTATGCAGGATCAAGTCCCTCACTGTCATAATAGGTTACGTCAAGTCCCGTCTGAACCATAAGATATGGCTTGAACTCAAACTTGCCATTCTTACTCTCCCAGATAAAACCCTTTCTTCCGGCAAACGACACTACGCCATTCTCCGTGTCGGAATCATATTGGGCAGACATCGGGATGAAGAATAATGAGAAGAGGAGGTATAGGAATATCTTTTTCATGTGCTTGATGTTAATAATGTTATTGTTGAAGTGGATTGCATCAGAGACTTTGCAGGAAACGCACCAGTGCGTCACGCTCTGTCTTATTCATATTCTTGAAAAGATTCTTTGAGGCCTCACCTTCACCGCCATGCCACATTATCGCCTCCACGAAATTACGGGCACGTCCATCATGCAGAAAGTAGGTATGACCGTTCACTTTCTCCTGAAGACCTATGCCCCATAGAGGCGTGGTGCGCCACTCATTCCCCATGGCAAGACCGGAGACGTAGTTATCGTTAAGTCCGATCCCCATGATTTCCGAACCCATGTCGTGCAGGAGGAAATCGCTGTAGGGATGGATGGTCTGCCCTCCAAGCCATGGGAGACGCGTACCGTTGAGAAGCACAGAGCCTGACGGCTTGGTATGAAGGGTAGTGACATGGCATAGATGACATCTCGCCTCATAGAATTTCTGTTCGCCAAGCTGTACAAGCGGATCATCCACATCCCTGCGTGCCGGAACTCCAAGACACTGCATGTAAAGATCCACATTCTCCATATCTTCTGTAGAGACGTCAAGTTTATCATAAAGAAGCCCCATCATAGACCCCTCTGTCATCTGCAGCTGACCCTCACATATCTCCTCCGGATAACGGCTGTTGGTCACTCCCATATCGCTTGAGAATCCGAGTTCAACGGTGAGATCGGCATGCTGCGCCTTATTGCCCGACAATCCGAGCATCCTGACGCCGCGCTCCGTTATATAGTTGCATCGTCCCGAAATGCCATACTCCGGATAATTACTCTTGCGAGCCAAAGTCTCTATCTCATTGGTATCAAGCGACATGATCTGCCCCATACCGACATGACGCAACGGAATACGGACCGTGCAGAAGAGATCATCCGGCGATATGTCGCCCAGATACCAGTCAGTGATGGTATAGGTCGGGGCTGCCAATTCGTATGTCTCTCCGTCAGGAAATGCAAACGTCTGATAATCCCATTCCACGTGAAACTTACCCTCCGGTGTCACTCCATAGATAGATTGATCATGAATCACCCGACCATAACCTTGAAAGAATGCCCCGTTCTTACGTGTGACATAGACCAATGCCGATGAGAACCCATAAGGTCCGGAGCCATGGTCAGCCCATCCTGCCGGCTTCGTCCGCCCGGCATTGCTGTGGCAACTTCCGCATGAATATCCGGCATATACCGGTCCGAGTCCACCGCCGTAGCCATTGGAGCTGGTGCGCATATCGTCATAGAGTTTATCGCCTCGGTTGAACCGGGAACTGTAGGTGCCCGACACCCAATCAGCCGGTGAATCGTATGCCTTCGATGAATTCATGAATATCGAGGCTGTCCCTGCCGACAATTCATAGCCGGCAGGGATTTCTACGTCAAGCACATCAAGGCCCTCCTCTCCACATGAGGAGAGAAGGGCTGATAATGTCAATGCCAATAAAATAGCTCTTTCACTCATATCAATTGTTGGTCTTACGGGGATTCCCATCCTTAAAGAGAAGGAATTCAAGAGTATGGAAACCTCGGATATTCTGAGCAGCCTCAACCTTGGAATCATCGTCTCCATCGCCCCAGAGGAGATCATTGAAGTTTCCACTCTTCAGATGATTGACAATGGCATCCTGATCAAGAGGCCAACTATCCATGTTCGGGTCAAGACCGAGAGCATCCACGGGTCCGAAGAGGAATGCCTCGCTCTTCTCCCACGGCTCTCTCGCCGATAACCATGCCTGGCACGCCTTCTCAAAAGATACGTCAGTACGGTTGCCGGAGAGATTCCTTACTGCCTCAAGCATCGCGGCATTACGCTCTTTCAGAAGTTTATAGGTAGGGAGAACCACATTGTCAACATAATTTGCCACAATATCTCCCAAACGAGACTCATGACTGTTGTCAAGATTCTCAAAGAATGGCTTCAGCACTGTCGTGAGATGACGGTCAAGATCAGCACACGCCTCTTGAGCCTTCAATGCCTCGCTTGAATTTATATTATTACGGAAAGGCTGAGGGATATCCATGATAGCGGTGCGCGCTGCATCAATCAATCCTTTTGTCCTGCTGTCGAGATCGGAATCAAGGGAATTTACAAGTGCTGACATGGAGTTGGCTGAGACAGAACCGTCGAGCGAACCAAAATATGAATTACGTATCGAATGGATATTGTTGGCATAGTCATCTCGCGAATGCCAGCTATACCACGATTCCACTGCATAGAGTGCTTCCTCTCTCTTACCTTGCACATAGAGATCATAAGGATCTCCTATCTTGGCATCACCCACCTCGTTGGCAATGTCCGAACATCCGTCAAGTATCTCCTCTATGCAGCTAAGATAGCTTGGATATGCACTCGTATTGGCTGACTTGAATATCTCTGCAAACGATTTCCCGCCATTGTATGACTCATTCCAGGAATTGTAGAGCTGCTCAGAATCGCGTGCAAGCAGCTCTGCCACACGCACGGAATAGTTGTGCCAACTGTCGGCATTTGATGCGCTGTAGTCAAGGTTTTTGGAGTCTACAATCTCCTCATCAGGCTTCTTATTATTATCCGGATCATCGTTATCACCGCTGCATGATGCAAGCATGGAAGACGCTACAAGAATGCCTCCACATAGACAGGATACTGTCTTCAAAAAAGTCATTTTCATAATTATATCAGTTTTTATTTATATTTATAATTAGATATCAACGCATTACCATATCCGGTATAATCTCTCATCTCTTGAAGAACCATCCTATATAGGCAATGCCGATCGAGAATTCATTCTCACTATTGTAGCTCCCCTTTCCAAACACCTTCTGCGTGCCAATCTGACGCATGGAATAATCAGCCTTCACCACCAGATTCGGCAATGCAAACCAGTTGAGACCCACTATCCATTTGCTTACCTCCAGACGCTTATCGGCTGCGTATGGCTTTGCTACCGATTTCTGGGGATTGAAATATTCATAGCGGGCAAAGGGGGTGAAAGTAGGGCAATTACGTATGCCAAACACATTTCCGAAATTAAAACCTATCTCCGCCCCATAGCTGAGTGCATTCTTGGCTACAGGCGTGAGACGGCTGTAGGGAGAGGCATTGGGTAGCCTGTTATTGCGCTCATTGACGGCGCGTGAATTTCCGAGATGACCGTAAGTGAGATCGGCGCGTGCAGTAAGGAATTTGTTGCGGTATTGTGCATCCCACGTGAATATCTGCAGCGGAATCCTGCCATAGGAGGAATAAGTCTGCGGTTTGTCGGAATTTGCTCCCGTGTCTCGGCAATAATAGAATGAAACTCCGGTTCTCAGTCCCGGCACCCCACGCCAGTCAAGACGCGCCACGTAAGCCGGTGAGGTGAAGTTATCTGTCTCAAAAAATCCCTGTTTGCCTGACGCCACCCATGTGTCGCGGTCAAAGCCGTTGGCATTCAATCCCGCCACAACCATAGCCTCATAATCAAACACTCCGTAGCCGCTCCCGAAAGTGCCGAATATCGTCAGACCGGTCTCATGCCACGTCGACGGCATAATTACAGTCTGGCTCTCCGGACGTATTGTCCCGAAGAAATTTATCGGCTCATGATGTGCGTTGGTCAGTCCTACAGGCACCACCTGATGCCCAACACGGACATTAAATTCCGGGATAATCAGACGCGTGATGTGAAGCTGCTCGAGAGCCACTTCGCCACCCTTCTCTATCTCCGTCTCATACTCTCCGTTCTCGTTGTTCTCAAGTTCCACAGCTGTGCCTGTGCCTCCTGCCTCAAACTCTATCTCCGCTCCTAAAATCCACTTGGGATTGAACTTATAATCAAATCCTATCGTGAATCGCGGCACCGCTATCGTGTTGCGGTGTTCTTTAGTGGATCCATCCTTCTGAAACCGGTTGATACCATAATCCTTGAACGAGGCGACAGCCTCTCCATAACTGCCGAACCGGAATTTCCCGTAGCCTGCCGTGTCTGCCAATTCCTGAGCACATAGGGCTGGTGTAATGGCAAGTATTGCCAACACGAAAACGATGTGTAATAATCTCTTGTGCTTGATCTTCATTTCATGATGTATTTGACGCTGCAAAATTACTGCCGATAAAAAATTCTTGAAATACACATTAATTGGTAAAAAAATCCTCTCCTATACCTAATAATTATTAAATCCTGCGACTAATTCCCTTTTTTATTAAAAATTGTATCTGTTTTCATTTCGTGACAACCGGAGTTTTTTTGTATCTTTGTCACTTTAACCAACCAACCTTCGTCTATGAATAGATTTCTTATGACCGGATTGCTCGCTTGTGCCATCTGCGGCGTACAAGCCGAGGATTTACGGATCTCTAAATTCAACTATTTCGGACCGTTCACGGTGGCATCTCCGATAATGGTGGATTCTGTCGACGTCAACGGTAAGACCTTTGAGCAGTCTTCTCTGTTCAAGGCTCCCGATCGCTTATCTGTCAAGGGATTGGCATCATCAGCAATGGAGGATGCGTTCGCGCCTTCCCATTCATCAAATGCCATACACATGCTTGCATTTGATTTTGAGAACACCTCATACGCGATTCCCGAACTGGAGGTAAAGGGGATGAAGAATTATGCCGCTTATCTGGATGGAGAGAAAATCAACGGATCTTCGTTGCATCTGCGTCCCGGATCGCATAATATAGTGCTCAGATACCTCTCTGCTCCTGATCAGGATACGGATTCCCTATCCGTATATCTTAAATCTGAGAATAACGCCGGATTCTCCCTGCGCAACGATGGTAAGCGACGCTTCCACCTGGAGGATGTACTGCACGGAACTGCCATATCCCGAAGTGAAATATCGCCCGACGGTAAATTCCTACTTACCTCCTATACCACTACCCGCCGAGGCGGTTCCTCAACACGCACAAACAAGATAACACGCCTATCAGATGGGCAGACCGTAGCCGAACGTCAGGGATATTTCAACTGGATGCCAAACGGTTCCAGATATTATTTCGAATGTGCCACAGTCGATGGTAATGAACTCGTGGCAGTCGATGCCGCCACCGGTGCTGAATCCATAATCGTCGCATCTATTCCACAGAACTACGGCTATATGCTTACCCCCGATGAGAAATCTCTGATTATAACAACTTATCAAGAGGGTAGGACTGAATCGGATGGTGTATATGAGGTGATACAGCCGGAAGACCGCCAACCCGGTTGGAGAAACAGAACGTCGCTCTCCATTATGGATATTGCAACCGGAATCGTATCTCCCCTTACATTCGGTAACAGAAACGTCTATCTTAACGATATCTCATCCGACTCCCGAAAACTGCTCGTATCCTCCTCCCGAAGCAGGCTTGAAAAACGCCCTACAACTCTCTCATCTCTCTATTGCATTGATCTGACTACGCTTAAAGTAGATACTTTGGTGAAAGAGGATGGCTTCATCGCCGGCGGTAAATTCTCCCCCGACGGCTCCAAAGTGATTCTTATGGGCACTCCGGAAGCACTCGGCGGAATCGGCAAGAATGTGCCGGAAGGACGCACTCCTAGCATGACTGACAACCAACTATTCATGATTGACATTGCCTCTAAGAATGTCACTCCGCTGACACGTGATTTCAACCCCAGCGTAAATGATTTCAAATGGAGCAGTGCCGACGGAATGGTATATCTTACTGCCGAAGACCGCGATAGGGTAAATATGTTCAGACTGAACCCCAACAATGGGAAATTCACCCTAATCGACCTTCCCGAAGAGAATATCACAGCGTTTGATCTCCCGGATGCCGGACGCAACATGGTGTGGTATGGTGAAAGCGCATCATCTCCAAAATCGCTCTATCTGCTTGACACGAAGACTTTGCGCTCCACAAAACTTGCTACTCCCAAGGAGGAGATGCTTGCCGATGTGAAGTTGGGAGAGTGCCAGGCATGGGATTTTGTAAACTCCCGTGGCGACACAATCTGCGGACGCTTCTTCCTGCCGCCGGATTTTGACCCGTCGAAGAAGTATCCTATGATCGTGAACTACTACGGAGGATGCAGCCCCACAAGCCGCAGCTTCGAGAGTCGTTACCCCCACAATGCCTACGCCGCTCAGGGTTATGTGGTCTACGTGATACAGCCGAGTGGTGCCACAGGTTTCGGTCAGGAGTTCTCTTCCCGCCATGTCAACACAGCCGGAGAGGGTGTGGCTCAGGATATAATCGAAGGTACAAAGAAATTCTGCGAGGAGCATCCTTACGTCGACCCGAAGAAAATCGGATGTATAGGTGCCTCCTACGGTGGTTTCATGACGCAGTATCTACAGACCGTCACCGACATCTTTGCTGCCGCCATATCCCATGCCGGTATCAGCGACCATACAAGCTACTGGGGTGAAGGGTATTGGGGCTATTCCTACAGTGAGGTGTCGATGGCAAATTCCTACCCATGGAGTCATCAGGATCTCTACGTCAAACAGAGTCCGCTCTACAATGCCGACAAGATTCATACCCCGCTTCTCTTCTTGCATGGAGATGCCGACAACAACGTGCCGGTAGGGGAGAGCATACAGATGTTCACTGCACTGAAGCTACTCGGACGTCCGACAGCCTTCGTTGCCGTGTCAGATCAGGACCATCACATCACCGACTACGCAAAACGCATCAAATGGCAGGACACCATCTTCGCATGGTTCTCCCGCTATCTGAAAGACGACCCCTCCTGGTGGGATGCCCTCTATCCCCCGACTCCCCTGCAGTGAGGATGGTGACACGCCCTTTGTGACCTCTATTATAATTAATTTAAGGTTTAATGTTTATGGTTTATGATCATTAAATTTTGTATAATGAAAAGATTCGTG
>NZ_SRYB01000044.1:0-36944 GCF_004793975.1 Lepagella muris | reverse complement strand
AACCGAAACACTTAAAAAAGTGAGCTGAATACGGAACAACTAACTGAACACCCTATCAAGTAACTTCAAAATTATCAACTTTAATAAATGCAGGGAGCCAAAACTACGATGCAGAAGCTGTAGGTGCTATCAATATGACGGCATCCGCAATTCTTGGAGATTACCGACAAAAAGTTTTAGGTATTATCGCGAAAGAAACTACCACAAAACCTAAGGAAGGAGAAATATCCCTGAAAAATCTCCCTGGAATTGATTTATCTTCTCTATCATTGTCTGGATTAAGCTATAACCTTAATCTTAATGAAATTGGACACGAGCATGATAATTGGATAAAGACCGGAGTTATAGCACTTGGTGCTGTTGCTGCTGTTGGTGCTGTTGTAGGAACCGGAGGAATGGCAGCTGCTGCTGAAGGCGCATTGACAATTAGCACAGTTGCAGATGTGGCTGATACCGTTACTGATGTTGGGAGCGTAATCCATAATCGAAAGGTTGCTTCAAGAATTGAAAAGGCTGTAAGATATGGACAGCAAGCTGCGGATAAATACAATTCAATAGATCAATTCAATAATCAAGGTTATGGGGGGCAAGGAGTAGGCAAGGGTATGATTGATTCTCTTGTGGGATTCATTGCTGAAAAAACCATGTCTAAGCCACAACGCAGTCGTGCAATTCGCTTATACATAGATGGTACACTTATGCCTGAATTTAAAGTTCAAATTACAGCTGCATCTGATCAGGTAATATCTGTTGTAAAAGATTCTTTAGAAGAAGCTGCTAATGCATCTATATCTGAAGCAACACAGAATCTTATTCAATTAAAGGATCAACTGAAAACTAAAAAAGAAGAATTCAATGAGAGAATAACTTCTCTACGCAGTATGCAAACAAAACTATTAACATTAGACTAAAATATAAATATGCAAAATAATATGATTGGTACATTATTATCTTTCGCCGTTGGCGGTGCCACTGGTTACATTATCAAAGACAAATTGTCTTCTGGTGATAACAATCAAAGTAAAAATCGAACTGAAATTAACGAAATCTTTTCAGAGAACGAAAAGATAGCTCGTAGGAACAAAGAGTTGGAAAGAGAAAACGAGGATCTCCTTGCTGAGATTGCTAAATTACGTCGCCAAGCAAAAGAGCAAGATGTAGACTCAGATGATATGGAGGATGCTCTTGATTCTGCAAAGCGTGAAATAAAGACTTTACGTCAACAGAATGAGACCATAAGTGCAAAACTCAAGGAATATAAGATGGCTTGTGAAGTCCTTGAACGTCAGATTGAATCGCTAAAAAAATAATATAATATGGATCTAAAAATATTGATTTGGTTAATTGTAGGGCTTATTGTAGGCGTTATTGGAACATGGCTTGCCATGCGCAAGAATGCCAATAAATATCCTCCTATTGATGCTAATAATGATATTGAAGATATTGCTTCTCCACTTTCGGAGTCTTGCGACAAAGAGGAGAAGAATCTTGCTAATTCGCAAATAAACAACAATACTGTTGAAAATGCGGAAAAGAATCTGAACGAAAAAGAATTAAGAGAACTCAAAGAAAAATGCTCCGAACTTGAAAAGGAAATTGTTGATAAAGTAACGAAAAAAGAAGCTGAGCTTAGAAAAGAATTTGAAAAAATTCTTGAAGAAGTTAAATCTGAAAACGTTTCTCTATCTAAAGCCTTAAAACTTGCTGAAGAAGGGCATATCGATGAAAACCTTAAAATACGCCTTCAAGAATCTGAAGATTCCATCAAGAAACTTTCAAAGAAAATAGAATCCCTTTCAAACGAACTTGAAGAAGCAGAAGAAGAGCAAGAAGAACTTGAGAAAAAACTTAAGAACGAAAAGCAACATCATCAAAAGACAACAGAGGAACTTGAAAAGTCTGATCGTGATAAAAAACGTCTGGCTGAAGATATTAAGCGAATAGAACTCGAACTCTCGCATAATTTAGAACAACTGAATAAGAAAAATAAATCCCTTGATTTTGTAAAAGAGATTCTATCTGCAAAAGAAAGCAATGCAAGCGATGTCAAATCGCTCTACAGAGCAATTGATTTCTTTGAAGCATTCCTTCGGGGTCAATTCATGGACTGCAATGCCTATTTGTATAATACGTATGACGGATTATCTTTTAACGATATCTGCGGAAGGCCCGGTTTTGTAGAAAAGAAAAAGGTATTCCTTCAGATGTTTGATGAATGGGCTTCTGTAAAACGAAAAAGTTGGCTTGATCAAAAAACGACTATTGCGTTTGTTGGTGAATTCTCTGCAGGAAAAACATCAATTGTCAATCGGATATTGTCGCAGGATAATCCCAATATTCCTTTGTTACCGGTCAGTACAAAAGCTACAACTGCAATTCCCACATATATTGCAGGAGGTGTACTAGAAACATATAATTTTGTCACTCCAGATGACAAATTTAAAAACATTGATGAAAAAGTTTTCAAAATGGTCTCAAAGGAAGTCTTAGATGAAATTAAAGGTGTTTCATCTTTGATCAAATACTTTGTTATGACTTATAAAAATCCTAATCTTAATGGATTAAGTATTTTGGATACTCCTGGATTCAATTCAAATGATGAGGAAGATAAGAAACGTACAATTGAAGTCATCAATGAATGTGATATATTATTTTGGGTGGTCGATGTTAATAATGGTACTGTCAATCGCTCTTCTATCTCAAGAATAAAAGAAGATTTACGGAAGCCAATTGTATTGGTCATTAATAAAGTTGACACTAAACCCAAATCAGAAGTTGATGGCGTTGAACAACTCATTAAGAAAACTTTTGCAGAAGAAGGGGTAAACATCGAAAGAATCATAAAGTTCTCATCCAAATCTCCACTTTCCGACATTATGAATCCAATTAAAGCAGTCAAACACGATTCATCAAGAGACTCTTTCATTGATATCGTAGGAAATGATTTGACTCAATTGTCTTCAATATTGGATAACGGAGTAAAGGAAGCTAATAAGGAGCATCAAAAGATGAAAAAAGTTTCATCTAAACTTGATAAAGATTTTTATTCAATCTTGCAAAATCTTGCTAATGATTGCGCAGATGCATCCAACATACCTCAATGGGTAGAACATTTTTTCAGCAGTGACAGATATGAAATGTCTGGAGAAGAAGGAGGCAGATTAAAAGATCTGTTAGAGGATAGTGTAACAAAGTGTCAATATCTTTCAGATATATATAATAAAGAAACAGATGCTATTGCAAATGTACAACAAGCATATAGTGATTTAATTGACCTAAAGATGTCATGGCAAAAAATAGATGATTGTCTTAAGGAATTTAAAAAAGTAAGCAAACCATTCTTATAAATATGGCAGAGAATCTATTTGAAGAACTAAAACAACGTAAGGAAAACTTATTATCCTTAGTATCTCGAGCCTCCGAGTTTGGATGGATCACTGCAGATAGAGCAAAAGAGATTATAGCTAAAATTGAAAGTGATACCCTAACAATCGGAGTAATAGGACAGATGAAATGTGGGAAATCTACATTTCTAAACTCTTTCGTATTTGGTGATACAATCCTTCCTGCTGCAACTACTCCAATGACAGCTGCACTTTCTGTGATTACCTATGGTAATGAAAAGAAAATCAAAGCAGAATTCTACTCACCAGATGAATGGGCTGAACAAAAAATGCAGTCCAATAGATCACTTGAAGATGCACAAGGTAATTCTGCGGAAGAATCAAAAATTAAAGCTGCTAAGGAACTTGTATCTAAGGCAGTTAAGTTAGGCTCCCAATTGAATTCATACCTTGGTAAGACCCAAGAGGATAGTTTTGAGAATTTAATTGAATATGTTGGTGCAGACGGTAAATACATATCAATAACTAAATCTGTAACAATTTATTACCCTATGGAATATCTCAAAGGGGTTGAAATTGTTGATACTCCAGGATTTAATGATCCTATTGTGTCTCGTGAGGAACGTACAAAAGATTTCTTGAATAAGGCTGACGTTGTATTGATGATGCTATATGCTGGAAGACCTTTTGATGCCACAGACCGAGACATCATCTTCAAAAATGTTAGACAATGCGGAATTGGGAAAGTGCTTATTGGCATTAATAAATACGACATTCCATATTGCTCTGAGAACAATCCTGAGGATGAAGAACAAATAAAAGATTATGTTATTAAAGAAATCCAAAAAGCATCGAGTGAATGTGGAGATAACACTCTAAGTGAGATCTTATCTGACACTACTCCCATTCCATTATCTGCTGAAATGGCTCTTCTGTCTATGCTACCCATGAGTAAGATTGAATCAGATTCTGCTCTTAATTTTGCATGGAATAGACATTGTAATGGTTTTGGATAAGCACACAAGCTGAAATGAGAAAATGGAGTCATATTGACCATCTATCTTCAGCTGTTAAAACAATGATTAATTCTGAAAAAGATCAGATATTATTTGCAAAACCGTTAAATGCAATTTTAGCAGCCGGCAACAATCTACTTTCCGAAACTGAAAACCAAATACAACTTCTATCTTCACAAATCGAAATGCTAAAAATGCCTGATGATGAATTAGAGGAGAAAGAAGAAAAAATAAATAAGGCACATAAAAAACTCAGTCGGAAAATAAACTCTCTTGGTGAGGATATTGAATCAGAACTGCGCAACATCATTCGAAAAGGTAACGAGCGCCTTGAAGATGATGTTGATGCAGCATGCCGCAGAATGCATTCAATTGTTGACAATGAATGGGGTATATTCTCTAATATTGATTCAATAAAGCCAAAACTAAATAACGAAATTAATACCCTTGCAACACGTACACTGAAACGTTCTGTTTCTGCAATTACCGATGATGCAAAAAGAGTTATTGATAGTTGTGTCTCAGATTTCTTTGGAGATACCGAAAGCATTCTTATGAGATATCTTCCGGATTTTGATTCTAATGATTTTGTTAAAAAAGTGAAGAATCGAACGATACTGGAGGTTACTGATAGCGATTTATTTTCCATAGAGGATGATCCCGAAGATGATGATAATGGCATATTAGATTTTTTGGGAGATTTCTTTAATGGAGTGAGTTTTGGTGTTCTTGGGAAATTAACCAATGCAATGAATAAGTCTGGAGCACAGGCAGCTGCTCATAGCCATATTAACAACATCTCAAGCAGTTTCAATCCTAAACCTTACCTTGAGAATGCTATGTCACAACGAGACAAAATCATAGATCTCGTCAAGACCTCATTTATTACTCAACTTATTGAACCTCTTCAAGCACAAATCGCAGAAATTAAGAATCAAAAGGGAGATAAAGAAGCAAGGCTAAAATCTGCACAAAATGAACTGACTGAAGAAATCAATAAGAAGAAAAAATATGAGGAACAATTTGAATTAATTTCTCAGCTAAGCAAACAAACCCGACAATAATATTGTGATAGTCTATGGCATATTTCCGAAGGATTTCTAATTCAAAATCCTCGGAAATATTCCATAACTATTTAATCTTATTACTTTTTTATTTATTCTTTATAAAAAATCTTATCATTTCGATATGAGTGATAAACTTAAATTAAACTAATTGTATGAAGATTAAAATTAAAGGAGGTACTTATCTTAAGACAACTTCATTATATGATAGAACAGAAAGTTCAGAAAATGAAGTTTCCTCAGATAATAATGTGTATTCTTCAGAAGAGAGCTCCTATCAAAATTCAACTGAACAGATAAGGATGAAGAGTGGTGACTCTTCTGAAATTTCAGCTAATGGCGCAGTATACAACTACAATTCAGAAGAAAGATTAGTTGAGTTTTCCCTTGCATCATTGAAAAATAACACCGAGGACTGTACTGGTTCATTGAAAATTATTTGTTGGGTTAGTCAATACAGATATAACTCAGATAATGGAGGTTTTCAGAATGAAAATTACAGATTACTTTCCGAATACGTTATTGGTTGGCTAAATCCTGGTGAAGAAAAAGATGGAATAAATTGCAAATTCAATATCTCTGAAGATTTGAAGTCAATGCTTGATGATATGGACGAATGGCATTTTATTTTCACTATTAATGAATCACATGTTGATGGAAATGATTACATACTAACCCATTTCAATACTAATAACCAGACAATCGGTGCACTATTAAAAATTGATGATGACTCAATTGTTATTACCACTGATTCTGAAGATCCTGACCTGTTCGAATTTATTGTTTATCGTGATGGAATAGAATATTCCGGAAGATTAGAATCAACAAATGGTAAATTCCGTATAGGTCTTGAAGACGGAAGAACAACTTATGTTATCACATATCATGATAATGGTGAAATGGCTTGTTTTGCTTCAGTAGATATAAACGATAATGGAGAATTTATAATAACTGAAGAAAATTATTACAATAATTTTGGAGTTGAAATATCAGAAGTTCAATTCAATCAATACTTTAAAAGTTTAGTTGAAGAAACTGCATTGGACGGATTTAAAGATTTGCACTCAAGGATACAAGATCTTCCTGATTCTGTAGATAAGAAAGGAAATAACGAAATTGCTACCTATAGAGAAAAAATAAATAGTCTTGTATATGACGAAAAAATAGAAGAAGCAATAAATCTTGGTAGGGAGTGTAGGCAGCGTTTTAACAATGCTTCTTTGAATACAGAGAAGGATCTACGTCTTATGATAGAAATAAATTCAAAAATAATAGGACTTCTTAATGAATATAAATGGCGTACCAGTTACGATGAAATAAAAAATATACAAAAGGATACTCTTTCTCTATTAATTTCTATTGAAGCATCTGATCCATCAGAGTCATCAGATCTATTATCTCAACAGCCTCAAACCAAAGCGTTGAAAGCATTAAAGGCATTTATCAATGCTAAAAAACTTATTACAGAAGGGAAGGAAATATATGAAATTGAGAGAAGTCTTAGGAGAGGTGCTCAGATGGGTAATAAAGACGCTCAATATTATTGTAATGTACTTCATTTTACTTATGGGTATTAATTACATTTCTTGTAAAGAAATACTCTTTTATTATGAATGAAAGACAATCTAATTTAAAAATAAATTTACAGTATGAAAAGTCGAATTAAAGGAGGTACTTCATTCAAGGGAACTTCATCTAACAATAGAACAATGGGGGTTCCGGAAAATGATTTTCGCTCAAATGATAATAACTATTCTCCAAAAGAGAATGTTAATCAGGATTCAAATGAAGGTATCCGGATGAAGAGCGGAGACTCTTCAGAGATATCAGCCAATGGTGCTGAATTCAACTATGATTCAGATACAGGGAATGTTGAATTTACCCTTGAAACATTGAGAAATGAATCAGATGGCTGCACTGGTACTCTAAAAATAATTTGTTGGGTCAGCCAATATCGATATAATTCCGATAATGGTGGATTTCAGAATGACAATTATGATTATCTTTCGGAATCCATTGTTGGCTGGTTAAGGCCAGGTGAAGAATTTGAAAATATACATTGCGAGTTTAATATTGATGAAGAATTGAAAAAGACTCTTGAGGATATGGACGAATGGCATTTCATTTTCACTATAAATGAATCAAATGCCGATGGAAAAAATTATATCGTAAGACATTTCAATACCGATAATCAAATGATCGGTGCGTTATTAAAATTTGATGATGATTCAATTATTATTACCGCAGATTCTGAAGATTCTTCACCATTGGATGTTACTGTGTATCGTGATGGGTTAGAGTATTCTGGAAGATTAGAATCAAGAGACGGTGATTTTCTTATTGGTTTTGAAAATGGAAGAGTCACTTACATGATTTCTTATCATGAAAATGGAGTTATTGCAGAATTTATATCAGTCGAAATTAACAATAATGGTGAATTCGAAATGTATGAAACGTTTTACAATAATTCAAAAGTCGAATTATCAGAAGCCAAATTCAACCTATTCTATGGTAAACGAAATGATCGTATAATAAAAGAAGGAATAGCCGAACTACAATCTCATATTCGTGTCATTTCGCCTTCAAACGAAGATGATGAACCTGAAACGGAGTATCACAACGATAAAAGAAGCATTCAGGATAGAGTATTTAGCATTATAATTGACAAGCTAACACTGGAACCGTATGAAGTTTCAATGAATAGTAACCTAATGTCTGACCTTGGTGCAGACTCGCTTGATGCCGTTGAATTAATCATGGAGATGGAGAAAGAGTTCGGCATTATCATTCCTGACGAAGACGCAGAAATGATAAGAACTGTTGGTGATATCGTTAGATATATAGAGAACATTATCTCATAATATATTCAATCGAATATCAATCCTACCACACCGTCCTGAAATAGTTAAGAAGCGACAAGACTATTTCAGGACGATGCAGTTAGATGACGGATGTTGTTAGATAGAGACCGAGAATCATACCCGTCCGCAAGAGTTACAAAATGAATTGTGTGTTGAGTGATTGGACCGGAGGTTCGATTCAAGCGGCTTTTCCGGATTGGGAGCATGATGAAAGCTATCTTTTTCTTTTTTCTGCAATTTTTATAATACTGAGTCAATATTTGTCTTGGTATTGATATAAATTTGCAGCATCAAACGATATGACATCTCTTTTACGGATGACGCCCAGGATATCGCGAACCATATCCATCGCGATTCTTGCCTGTAATTTCCGTGACGGAGAATCATACAAATTTGTTCACAATTAAAACGTTATAACATTATGATGACAACTTCTAACGTGACACTGAAATGCAACAAGTGCGGCTGCAAATGGTCAACCACAAAAATGGAGGGTGGATTCATCCATCGTGTAAGTTATGATCAAGGGAGTTGCCCTGACTGCGGAAGCCACGACGTGGATGAATCATACGGACTCATTGATGCCATTCTCTCCATATTCCGTTAATCATGTCGATTCTTGATCTCTTGTTTTCAGATAAGGGGGAACCTGTGGTGGTCTCTGATTCCGATATCCCGAGAGGGAAAGGTGGCATAAACCGCGAGGGGTACACCTACGGCTTTCTGCGAAAGGTGGTGATACAACCTGAACTATACGACCGACTCTCTAATCCCATAGTGAAAGGATGGGTGGATGAGGCGCGTCAGCGCGTCCGTCCCACCGGTGGGTTCATCATGCGGAAGGTGAATGGAGAATACTGCTTCGATGATCTTCGCGTAGGTCCACGGGTAAAACTCCCCACCGTCAGCGAATTGCGCTCCATCATCGACCGTCGGTATGACAGAGCTGCCTCCCGCCGACGTGCTACGAAGGAGATGATCCGCACCATCACGTATGAAATACTGCGTGCCGCCGTAGCGAAGGAGTCCGGCTCTTCCGACAACATCATCGGAAACGCCCTTGACTGTGCTCCCCACGAGGATATCTCAGGCTACATGTTCATGGTCCCCAACTGGGCACACAATTGGTTTGAACATCGTGGGTATGCCGCACGCATGGAGCAGGAGATAAATAAATGATGAATTTATGGTTTATGGTTTATGGTTTATGGTTTATGGTTTATGGTTTATGGTTTATTATCATTAAATTTTGTATAATGAAAAGATTCGTAGATTTCCGTGAATCTTAAACCATAAACTATAAACTATAAACTTCAGCAATTTATCTCTCCAGATGCAGATAAGTATGCACGCAACCGACGAATAATGCTCCTCCTATTATATTGCCAAGCGTGACAGGCACCAGATTCGCCGTCACCATCTGAACTACGCCGATCTCCGCACCCTCACACATAGCAGCCGGAATAAAGAACATATTAGCCACTGAATGTTCATAACCCAACGCCACGAATGCCATCACCGGAAGCCAGCAGCCGAACATCTTCGCGCCCGAACTCTTCGCCGACAATGCAAGCCATATCGCAAGACAGACACACCAGTTGGCACCTATGCCTCGGGTGAATGCCGTCAGCCACGGAAGCGACACCTTCGCCTGTGCTACCTTTATAATTGCCGAATGATACGGCTCAGGACTGAACAATCCGGTGAGATACACCAGACAATAGACAAAGAAGAGAGCTCCAAGAAAATTACCGAAATACACCACCGTCCAGTTCACCACAACGTCCCACGTCGTGCATCCCTTGCGCATCCACTGCGGCATAAGGAAGGCATTATTCCCGGTAAACAGTTCGGCACCAAGCACCACCACAAGGATAAGACCCACCGGGAATGCCGCGCCACTAAGCAATTTCTGCAATCCCGGATTGGCAGATGAAATCTCCGGAAAACCGAATCCAAGTATCACTGAAAGTGCCCCGCCGAAGGATATATACATCCCGGCAAGCAGGGTCAGCAATACAAAACGTGGATATGAACCTTTTTTACCACTGCTCATCGCTATCTTGCCGGCTCCGATTGTGTTAACTGTCTCAATTACTTCTTTGGGTGTGCGTGTTGACATTTTATAATTTTTTTACCTTACAGTTAATGATACATAAAATAAAGTACCTCTACCTAAACTTTTCCCACTCTAAAACGTCTTTATTGCAGAAAAAATTACATAACACTTCAATCTTATGACTAAAAAAATTCTTTCGATAGCACTCGCTATCGCTGCCTTCTCTGCCTCCGGAATGTATGCACAACAAGACCGTGGCGTCAACAGCAGAGGAGATTCCGACAGATCTGAAATGTCCGACAAAATGTATAGGCCCCAGAAATTCACCGATTTCGCTTTTGAAGGTATTCTCCTTGACATCAACCAGCAAGCCAAGATGGATTCCCTGAATGCAATATACCAGCCAAATGGCAAGATTGGGGAGAAATGCAATCTGCAAGATAAGAAGCTCGACAAGCAAGATAAGAACCTCAACAAGAAGGACTGCTGCAAAGATAAAGATTCCCTGAAACAGTCCGGCAAACAGTGCGCAGGCAAACAGGACAGAATGGAGAATCGCCGAAAATACGTGGAGGGAGTCAAGGAGATACTTACTCCCGACCAATACACACTATTCCTGGAGAATATCGTGCTTATGCCAATGAAGGATAAGCCGGCAAAGCATCATCATGTTGCGCACGAAAGACGCAAATGATTCTACATAATCTCTACACGCTACAGTTGCGTCGCCCTTACCGGTGGCGCAACTGTTTTTTTATACCATCTGTTGATTGTATTACTTAGATTATTTTTGTAATTTTGAAACCGATTGACTGAAGATTTCCAAATGAAGTTTTCCAAAACTTCATTATCATAAAACCCAACAACAGAATGAATCTATTTGCAAAAACCTTCTCATCGCTCCTCCTCGGAGCCTCATTCATCTCTTGCGGACAGACTACCGAAAACTCTGCACCCACGCAAGATTCCGGCAACGACGCCGCATCTGCCGTCATTGAGAATATCATGTCGCGCCGAAGCATCCGCAAATATACCGATGCACCCGTATCGCGCGAACTTCTCGACACAATCCTGAATTGCGGCATAAACGCACCCAACGGTCGCAATCAGCAGGCGTATGAAGTGAAAGTGGTGGATGATCCCGCCTCCGTCGCATACCTTGCCGAAAACGTGAATGGGCTTTACAAGGCTCCCGTCTACATCTTCATTGCCAACGACTCAAACTATGACGCCTCAATGATCGACGTAGGTCTTCTTTCTGAAAACATCGGTCTTTCAGCATGGGCATTAGGTGTAGGCTCCATAAACCTCGGTTCACCGGTGAGAGTGATCAACGAGTCGCCCGAACTCCTTGCCAAATTCGGATTCAGCGAAGGCTACCACCTTTGCCTTGCCCTCGCGTTAGGCTATCCCGACGAGACACCCGATGCAAAGCCACGAAACAAAGAGAAGGTGCAATTCATCACTATCGAAAAATAACCCATCATAATAGCATATCATAACAATACGGGCAGCATTAATGTTTTTTAACACTAATACTGTCCGTATCAAACTAATAATCCGTAACTTTGCAATTTAATTATACATTCAAGTGAATAACTTTGATTAAAGTCGCTGATGACCATAATCAAAACAATATTCACCCCAACTCTCATAAAAACCATAATCTTTTCATTAAACATATACTAACCATGTATATCAATCTGCTTAACCACAGATCTTTTCTAAAGGCTGCGGCTGCCGTTGCTATAACAGCTGTGCCTTTTTCGGCATCAGTATACGCCGCAAACAACGACGATGAATCATCAAGCAGGTCGTTCCTTTTTTTCAAGAAAAAGAATAAACACACAGCACAACCTGACACCACATCATCCTCGACTAAGGAGAAATATGATGATTTTCACTCAGGAGACGCAGTGGTATCAGATGGCATATTCAAGGTAATCAAGAAAGGTGCCGATTATTATTTTGAAATTCCACGTTCAGTATTAGGTCGAGATATGCTGGTGGTCAACAAATTCACACGCGTTCCTCTCGAACTGAACTCCGCCGGCGTAAACCGTGGCATAAACTATGCCAATCAGATGATACGCTTCGAACTTGACTCCGCTACATCAATGGTCAGGGCTCGTCAGCAACGTCCAATGCCCGATGTAAAGAACGGGAATGCAATAGCCACGTCTGTTGCCGACAACTATATATCACCTTTTATCGCTGCATTCAAAATCGAGGCGTATAGCCCCGACTCCACTGCCGTCGTGATAAAGGTGAACGATATTTTCAACGGAAAAAACACCAGCTTCAACAACGTCTTCTCCGACATTAATATCGGAGGGTCTGCCATATCTGACCTATCACGTATTAAGTCGATAAAGGCATTCAGCAACAACGTATATGCCGTCTCGGAGCTGACCACAAAAGTGGTGGAACCGACCGGAACGGTATTCGTGACCGTAGAAGTTGGATCCACAATACTTCTCCTTCCGGAGAATCCAATGGCGCGACGCTTGGAAAGCCCGCGTATCGGATATTTCTCAGAGTCTCTGCTAAATTACTCCGATGCTCAGCAGCGCGTGCCGACACTAAACTACATCACACGCTGGAGACTGGAACCGAAAAAGGGTGAGGAAAAGGATTATCTCGCCGGGAAGCTCGTGGAGCCGGAGAAACCGATAGTATTC
Organism: Lepagella muris; assembly: GCF_004793975.1. NCBI lineage: Bacteria > Pseudomonadati > Bacteroidota > Bacteroidia > Bacteroidales > Muribaculaceae > Lepagella > Lepagella muris. Next base: position 23,919 of record NZ_SRYB01000044.1, on the reverse strand, counting down.
TGGATTGACAAATCCACCCCCTACCAATGGAGGAAATATATCCGCAAGGGTATTGAAGACTGGAACTCAGCCTTTGAAGTGGCAGGATTCAAGAATGCCATCCGTGTGGAGCAGGAATCAGATTCAACAGACATTGACACCGACGACATCAACTTCTCCACACTCACATACGCCGCATCCACAAAGACCAATGCGATGGGTCCGTCAGTGACTGACCCCCGTACAGGTGAAATTCTGGAAGCCGACATCATCTGGTGGCACAACGTGCTTGACCTTCTCCGCGACTGGATCGTGATACAGACTGGGGCAACCGATCCACGCGCACGCACACCGCAACTTCCCGATGACCTACTCGGCGATGCAATGAGATTCGTTGCGTGTCATGAGGTGGGACACTCCCTCGGTCTGCGCCACAACATGATTGCCTCGGCATCCGTGCCAACTGACTCGCTTCGCTCTCCTTCGTTCATAAAGGAGTTTGGCGGCACAAGCGCGTCAATCATGGACTATGCCCGCTTCAACTACATCGCACAACCCGGCGACGGTGTTGAAAGCCTCTCACCTCAGATCGGTCCCTACGACCGTCTCGCAATCGAATACGGCTACAGATGGTATCCCGACAACGACCCCAACAAGGAATACGTATATCTTCAGGAACTAATCGACAACCATGATTCACCGTGGTACCGCTACAGTGAGGCACAGAGCAACCGTGAGGCAACCGACCCGAGAGCCATGAGTGAGGATCTTGGCGACGATCCGGTGAAATCCGCTAAATACGGTATCGCCAACCTGAAACGCATAATGCCGCACATCATTGAATGGACCGTCACCGGTGAACCCGGACAGGATTATGACGACGTGTCTCGTCTCTACTGGGCTGCAATCGGTCAGTGGCAACGCTACATATACCACGTCATGGCTAACATCGGCGGTGTGAATATCGACAACGTGACAATGGGCGACGGACGACATGCCTATACATTCGTGGATGCCGACAGGCAACGCCAATCCACTAAATACATAATTGACGAGGTATTCACTTATCCGGAATGGCTTTTCAACAACGACATCTCCAACTACACGTTCCTTGTGCGTAATACTCCTGTAGGCAGAATTGAGGACTCGCCTACATACACCCTCACCAACATCCAATGCTACATCTTCTGGGATCTCCTCAGCGATGACCGCATCATCAGAATGTATGAGAATGAGGCTGCAAACGGCAACTCCGCATTTAAGGCGTCAGACATGATGGACATGCTTCATAGCGCAATCTTTGAAAAAGTGGCACGCCCCGACGTGCGACAGAGATCGGTGCAGAAGAATTTTGTCGATGCACTCACAATCGCGGCATGTGAGAGCCGTGGTGTGAAGGACGACGTGAAGCGTTCCCTCACGGATGCCGACATGCCCATGAATGCAATGATGCCGTTATGCCGTCACGCTGCTGGCGAACATTCCTCCGCAAGCCGCACGATCAACTTCTATGGCAAACAGGAGAACCGCATCTCCGATGCGATATCCCTGAAGCGAGGCGAACTGATGAGAATACGCACTCTCCTCAAAAGCCGTATCTCCTCTGCTCCACGCGACGTGAAGAACCATTATCAGGATCTCGTAATGCGTATTGACACTGCTCTCGGATTAGACCATCTGAGATAATTTCTCTCCTCTCTCCTCTTCACTCTCTCCTCTAAATTTTCAATTCTCAATTCTCAATTTCCAACTCTTCTCTTTCACTTCAACATGAAAAGAACTGTTTTATTTTTAGCGTTCATGACGCTATTCCTGTTGAATCCGGCTTACGCGGCCCAGACCACCCGGACAATCAAGGGAATAATTGTCGCGGCAGAAGATAAGGAGCCGGTGATCGGTGCCACTGTCGCTGTGTCGCAGACCCAGCTTAAGAAAAGCGGCACCACAAAACCTGTCGGAACCGTCACAGATATTGACGGCAATTTCGAACTGACCATACCTGCCGGCGTAGATCAGATTGAATGTCGCGCTGTCGGCTTCAATCCGCGCACGATATATCTTGTGGATGGCGTCGACTCCTACGACATAATGCTTGACTCTTCAGCCGAGATGCTCGGTGAAGTAGTAGTGACCGGTTATCAGGCTATCGAACGCCGCAAGCTGACCGCATCCATCACTAAGATGAACATCGACGAGGACAAACTCGGATCTGTGATGAACATTGACCAGGCTCTTGCCGGACAAGTGGCGGGTCTGTCCGCAATGCAGAGCAGCGGCACGCCGGGTGCCCCTCTGAAAATACGAATCCGTGGCACATCCTCTTTGCAAGGGAATCAGGACCCCCTATGGGTGATCGACGGTGTGCCGATGAACGGCACCGAGATGCCATCTACCGATGAACTGAAAGATATCGACAATCTTTACCAGTCATCTATCGCCGGACTCAACCCCTCCGACATCGAGAGTATAACCGTGCTGAAGGATGCCGCCGCCACCGCTATCTACGGCACACGTGCCGCAAACGGCGTCATCGTCATAACCACCAAAAACGGCAAGAAAGGTAAGACTCAGGTCTCTTTCTCAACCCGTCTGTCATATTCTCCCAAGCCCGGCATAGGAAGACTTAACCTTCTGAACGCCGATGAAAAGGTGGATCTGGAGTTGGAACTACTGCGCACCAATTTCACATATCGTGAGAATAAGGGCGAGGTATCGAGAATTCTTCAGCAGGCGCAACTCCTTGACGCATACAAGACCGGAGGATGGGACATGCTCCCCTCTGACGTGCAGTCGAGAATAAACGCTCTCCGTAATGTCAACACCGACTGGAACGACATCCTGTTTCGCGACACGTTCAGTCAGGAATACAACATCAGCGCATCCGGCGGCGGCGACAAGGCGACATACTACACATCTCTCGGTTTTCAGGATGAGCGAGGCAATGTGGAAGGCGTGGGCATGAGCAGATTCAACGTAGTGCTGAAGACAAGATACAGTCTTAGCGACAGTTTCAAGATCGGAGCATCGTTATTCGCCAACTACAGGCAGAACGACTCATATCTCACCGACAACGACGGATTCTCCAATCCTGTGTATTACTCCCGACGTGCCAACCCTTACCAGCTCCCATACGACAACGATGGGAACTACATCTACGACACCGACATTCAGGGTCGTGAGGACAGCGAACTGAAGTTTAACGTATTTGAAGAACGCAACAATACCAAATACTCTCAGAAGACCACCGGAGTCACTGCCCTTATCGATGCCAACCTGAGAATCACGGATTTCCTAAAGGCTAACACTCAGATAGGTTTCCAGCTTGATGATGTCAATACGGAATCATACGCCGGAAAGGAGACGTATGCGATGCGTAAGGAGTTCTACCGCACCGAAGTGATGAATCCCGACGGCAATCGTGTATCATTCCTCCCCGACGGCGGACGCCATATCCAGAACAAATCATCCAACAAGCAGATCAACTGGAAAGGTCAGCTTGAATATTCCGACAGATTCGGCACCGACCATGAGCTTGAACTTATGGCAGGCTCCGAGATCCGCAAGACATGGTATGATTATTTCTCATCCACAGCCTACGGATATGACCCCAAGACCTTGACCAACAAGCCTGTCATATTCCCCAATGAATCGTGGGCACGCACTTTCCCGCTTCATCTTGAAAACAAGACCGAGAATGCGTTCGCCTCTTTCTACGCCAATGGATCCTACTCGCTCAAAAGCCGCTATATCTTAGGTGCGAGCGTGCGTTTTGACGGTAGCGACCTTTTCGGTGTCGACAAGAAATACCGTTTCCTCCCGCTGTATTCTTTCAGTGCCCTATGGAGAATTTCGGAAGAACCGTTCCTTCAGGAGAGCACTGCAGTGAATAATCTCGCATTACGCGCAAGCTACGGTATTCAGGGCAATATCGACAAATCCACCTCTTCGTTCGTAATGGGCAACTATAATCAGGAGTCGATCCTTCCGGGCGTTTCTGAAGATGTGATCGTTCTCGGCACTCCCCCCAACCGTCGCTTGCGTTGGGAGAAGACCTACACCGCCAACGTCGGTATTGATGCCGCATTCTTCGACAATATCCTCACAGCCTCAGTCGATGCATACTACCGAAAGGGCAGCGACCTGATTGCGCTGAAGATGCTCCCGCTTGAGACCGGATTCATGTCGACGATGGTGAACTGGGCAAGTATGCGCAACCGTGGTATAGAGATTGCTCTCTCCTCCCGCAACATCTCAACACCGAAATTCAGATGGACCACCAATTTCAACATCGCCTACAACGAGAATACTGTCCTTCAGGAGACCGTCCCCTTCAACCAGACGACACCCTCACGCGAAGGATACCCCGTCAGCGCATTGTTCGCATACCGCACTGCCGGACTCGACAGCGACGGCTATCCCCTCTTCTGGCTTGACGGGAACAAGGTGACTGCCAAGGAATTTCTGAAGCTAAACGGTGCCGGTGCGTCTACATTGACGGCTGAAGAACAGCGCGAAAGATACTCCTACATCGGTTCCGGTGAACCGCTCTGGACCGGAGGCTTCATCAACAGTTTCTACTACGGCAACTTTGACCTCACCGTCAATTTCGCCTTCAACCTGAAGATGTACACCCGCATACAGCCCTCTTACAGTCCTGTATGGTTTGACCGTGGAATGAACACCAACCGCGACATCCTCGACAGATGGACGCCCTCAAATCCCGATGCTACTCTACCCGCACTTATGCCGGAGGGCTACAGAAGCGACGAGAGAACACAATATGGGGAATTTTCACTCTATTCCATGCTCGACTCTTGGGTGAAACGGAGCGACTACGTGCGTCTGCAAAGCCTCATCCTCGGCTATAATCTCCCGACAAGCCTTCTCGCCCATGCCGGAATATCCACCGTCAGAGTGGCGGTAGAGGCAAGGAACCTTTTCGTATTCGGAGCGAACTACAAAAATTTCCTTGATCCGGAGACTATGGGTAATCCTTTCGCCCAACCTATCCCTAAATCCTTCACTTTTAATCTACAGGTAAAATTCTAATGAAATTCAATAATATTTTTGCAATAGCGATGGTGGCTGCAGCATCCCTTCTCTCCGGATGCGACAGCTTCCTCGACATCAAGCCCGTCGGGAAGGTGATTCCCACCACTGCCCCGGAGTTCCGGAGCCTTCTCACGGAAGCATACACTACTGTCCCTGACGACCGTGGACTTGCATCCTTCAGAAGCGATGAGGTGCTTCTCGACGCCACTATTTCAAGCAACGACCTCAACTCTTATCTCGACATCTGGAGATGGAATGACGACGGTGCTGACGAGAATACCGCCTCTTTCAGCTGGCGACAGTTCTACCACGTGCTCTTTATCGCGAATTACGTGATCGAGTCGGAAAACATGATCACCGACGGCACCCGCGACGAGATACGCCAGATGGTAGGCGAATCATACATGCTACGAGCATATATGCACTTTATCCTTGCCAACCTTCATGCACCGGCATATCAGTCATGCGATCCTGCCACGACCAAGGCAATACCTCTGAAACTTGACAGTGACGTGGAGGGTGTGTTGTCAAGAAACACTGTGGAGGAAGTCTACACCAGCATCCTAAGCGACCTCACAACTGCCGAGACATACCTCAACGTAGCGGAATGGGACAAAGGCTACAACTACCGCTTCAATATAATATCTGCCGATGCACTCCGATCTCGCGTCAATCTATATATGGAGAATTGGAAAGAGGCGTTTGAGGCTTCCGAAAGGGTGCTCGAAGAGAGAAATGAGATTGCCGACATCTCCGCTAAACTCCCGAATGAATATGACTCTCCTGAGATGATTGTAGCTCTGGAGCAAGTGATGACCGCACAATATACCCGTGCACTTAAAGTCGACAGGAATTTCTTCGCTATTTACGAGAACTCCGACCTACGCAGGAAGGCTTATTTCAACCGCATATCCGCATCAAATATCCTCTTGCTGAAAGGCGGCAGCAACACCTACTCCTGCTCACTCCGCGTCGGCGAGATGCTTCTCAACTCTGCTGAGGCGGCGTGGCATCTCGGTAATTATACCCATGCCGCCGACAGGCTTCTTCAGCTCCAGCGTAAGAGATATGCCGACAATGGTGCGGCTAAGGAGGCGGCTGTAGCCGACATGCAGCCCGATCAACTCCTGCAAGAGATCATGAATGAACGTGCAAGGGAACTCGCCTTCGAGGGGCACCGCTGGTTTGATTTGCGACGCACCACAAGACCTCGCATCGAACGCTCTTTCAAAGGGGAAACTTTCATACTTGAAGAGAATGACCCACGCTACACAATACGGATACCTTCCGAGGCTATAACTGCCAATCCCGGTCTCGCTGACTAATTAGGTTTCATTAATACGATGTTGTCCGGTATTACCGGACAACATCAATTTTCACTTAATTTTTTTATTATGAACAGATTTTTACTTTCTGCCATTGCTTGCAGCGTATCTTATGGTGCTTTTGCCACCGCGCCCGCGCTCAACAAGGTATGGGATGCTTCTGCCACACTTCTCAGTGCGGCTGACAAGGTTGCCTACAACTCTCCCGTGGCTGTCGATGCTGACGGCAATATGATTGCTGCCGGTAATTTCGACATCAACGCCACTTTCGGCGACGTAGCTCTTTCTGCCGATGACTTTGAAAGCTACATCGTGAAGTATGACAAAACAGGCGTGGCAAAATGGGCTGTATCCATAAGCCTTGGTGCCACAGTCAAGGATATCACCACCGATGCCAACGGCAATATCTTCGTGGCTGGTTCTTTTGCTGATGAAGTGACTTTCGGCACAACTTCCGGAGAGACAATCACTAAAGAGGGCGCAAAAATCGACGGCGACTTCACGCCATCGCAGAACGCATCTTTCATCGCCAAATATGATGCTAACGGTGTGTTGAAACAAGTTCAAACATTCGTTCCAGAACCTCTTCCTGTTTTTAACGGTAGTGAATCGTATTTCCCAATGGATGGAGACGTATTCTTCCGCATCAACCATATCGAGGTTTCCGACAACGGTGTCTACGCATCCGCCATCTATACGGGCAAGACTACTGTCGGCAATACGTCATTCGAAGGCTCCTACAATGACTTTTTGGGTTTTATGTTCTTAGACCTCAAATCATCTGCCATCCTTAAATGTGATGCAGATCTATCCGGCTGTTCTGCCGTGGCAACATACGGTGTAGATACTCCTCTCGCTACAGAAGATGACCAATATCAGGCAGGTGTCGCAACATTCGGCATAAAAGATAATAATGTGTATGCCGTATTCTCCGGCAACGGTCCTCTTACCATCTCATCTGGGGAATATAATGAAATCACTCTTGATGCTGAACCATCCTCCTACAACTATCTTCTCGCTGAAATCACCGAGTCAGGCGAATTGGGTGAAATGTACCCCGTCGCTTGCCCCGAATCTGGATTCCAAACCAATTACATCCCTGCCATCGTGACTTTCTCCGGTGAGAATATGCTCGTGGCTGGATCTGAGCCTTTTGCAGAAAACTATGGTACTCCCGAAGAGCGCTTATCAAACCGTCTTTTCGTCATCACTGCTCCGTTAGCCAACTTTGAGGCTGCGACAACAGAGGCTAAAGAGATAGCTGAAGGCAAAATCAACTACAACGGCATCAAGAGTGCCGCTGCTCTTGCCGACGGCACAATATACCTCTCCACACTCGGTTACTATTCCGACGTCGAAGGCGACAACAAGAAGGGTGATTTCGCCGGCACCGTCAAGACTTTCTCTTTCTCTGCCGGTGAATTTGCACCCGTGGCTGTAGCTGAGAATGCAATCGGCGTGGCTGCTGCTGAAGACTACGTGGCTTTCGCTACTGAGAATGGCGTGGAAACCAAATTCTCCCTCTTCAACACTTCCGATTCTGCCGTAGATGAGATTCTGTCAGACGATGCTAACGCTCCTGTGGAATATTTCAATCTTCAGGGTCAGCGCGTTGCAAATCCCTCTGAAGGCGTATTCATCCGCCGTCAGGGTTCTAAGGCTACAAAAATCATGGTGAAATAAAATTATAGTTTATGGTTTATGGTTTACGGTTTATGGTTTACGGTTTATGGTTTACGGTTTACGACCAAACGACTATAAACTATAAACTATAAACCATACACCTTAAGAGTCCGGTACGTCTGTGCCGGACTCTTTATTTTTCATTGCCGTGTGATAGTTCCAAATGTGAAAAATCAGAACCAAATTCCCTAATAATTGTTCTAAAAATATAAGTAATCTAAATTACACCTAATTCAAGCAAGTAACCAGCCATATTAAAACTATTTGATTTATGAATAAATCAGTTATTCCGGCTCCTGAACCGGCAGTCACAAAATCCGGAAGGAAAAAGATAAGTTCAACTGCAAAAGGATCATTGACCATGGTAGCCATGGCGATTATGATCATTACCTCAATACTGAGTATGCGCGGACTCCCCTCTGAAGCAAAGTTCGGGGTTCAATCGATATTCTACTACGTATTTGCCGCAATTGTGTTTCTATTGCCCTATTCCCTGGTATGTGCCGAACTCGCGTCTACCTACACCAAAGCCGGCGGTCTTTACCGATGGGTGTCGGAGGCATTCGGTCCCAGATGGGGATGGACTGCGATGTATCTTGAATGGCAGACCATCATAATATGGTTCCCTACAGTTCTGATGTTTGGTGCGGTATCTCTCGCATTCGTATTCTGGCCTGAAAGTTTCGATACCAAGTTGGCATCAAACAAGATATATACCCTTATCATCGCTCTCGCCGTATATTGGGGTGTAACTTTCAACTCATTCCGTGGTCAGAAATCAGCCAATAAGCTGAGTACTCTTGGCGGTTTGTTCGGAACCATAATACCGGGAGCAATACTGTTGGTATTGGGCGTAATCTACGTATGCACCGGCAAACCGGATGCTCTCACCCCGATGCCATTCTTCCCCGATTTCTCCAACATGAGCACAATCGTGCTTGCCGCCTCAATTTTCCTTTTCTATGGTGGCATGGAGATACAGGCGGTGCATATCAACGATATGAACAACCCGGCAAAGGAATTTCCGAAATCCGTGTTCCTCGCTATCATTGTGATTGTCGCGGTTTATGCTCTCGGCACTCTCGTAATCGGAATGGTGATACCTTCACAGGAGATTGACCTGCTCCAGTCGCTTCTCGTATCCTACAATGCCCTTTGGGCAAGTTTCGGATTGGAATGGCTCGGTAACGTGATGGCTCTCGTCATAATGTTCGGTGTAATCGGACAGGTCAGTGCTCTCGTGACAGGTCCTGCCACAGGTCTTATGGCTGTCGCACAGTCTGGCTATCTCCCGATGTCGCTCCAGAAAGTCAACGAAAATGGTGTCAACAAGAGCATCCTTATCATTGAAGGCGTATTCGTATCCCTCCTGAGCCTTATCCTTATCGTGCTCCCTACAGTGGAATCAGCCTATCAGATCATGTCGCAGATGGCTACCATCATCTATCTGATCATGGTGCTGCTCATCTACGGTGCATTCATCAGATTAAGACGCACGCAGCCAAACAAGACTCGTGGATTCCGCGTCCCCGGTGGCAAATTCGGTGAAATCATAATATGTGGTATCGGCATAATCGGTGCACTCCTTGCGTTAGTGCTCAGCTATATCCCGCCATCGCAGATTTCCACCGGAAGTCCGATAGTTTACGTCGGTATCATTCTCATAGGTGTAGCCGTATTCGTTGCAATACCTCTGTTCATATACTCAAAGCGTAAACCGTCATGGCGTAACCCGAACGCCCACTTCTACCCCTTCGATTGGCAGATAGAGGGACGTAAACCCTCCGAGGTTTCCAAATGGGCTCCCGGTTACGTGCCTACTGAAGACGAAGTGGAAGAGGCAGAGACCCAAGCCATCAACACCCACGGCACAGGAAAACATTAGCGTGCTTCGCGCAATGTAACAAGTAACAGGTGACACGTAACATGATACAACATGATACAACATGATGCAACATGTTACTTGTCACCTGTTACTTGTCACCTCTATTTGAGAAGTGCTGGCTCCTGTACGTACTACCCGTATCTGCGTCGGTATCCTATCCTTCAGATCCTGTACATGACTTATGATACCGATCCTCCTCCCGCCGAGATTATGAAGGCGGTCAAGCGTATTGATCACCGTCTCAAGAATATCCTTATCCAGAGTGCCGAAACCCTCATCAATAAAAAGCGTATCCACATTGATCTTCTCCTTACTTATGGCAGAGAGTCCCAACGCAAGAGCAAGCGACACCACAAAACTCTCACCACCCGACAGCAGCCCCACGTTGCGAACCGCGCCTCCCAAATGAGCATCTATCACGTTTATTGTCAGTGATCCATCCTCACAGTCAAGACGATATCGCCGCGACAACATGTCGAGATAATAATTCGCCTTCGACAACAATGCCCTAAGCACATAGCTCTGCGCCACACGCTTGAACTTCTTACCGTCGGCACTCCCGAAATTATCATCCAGAAGTTTCCAATTGTTGCGCTCCTCCCTAAGCAGATCAAGCCTACGGCATTCCTCTACCAACTTCTCCTTATTCCTCTTATCATTGGCAAGCAGCGTCTCCAGCTCTATCCTCCGTGATGTCGAGGCATTCCGCTCCACCTCTGTCACCATCTTCAACTCTGCCAACGATTCAACTGTAGCACCATCCTCAATCTCCGGACGAGATTCCTCCATGCTTTCAAGCTGATTCTTCACGACACCGATTTCATGACGAAGTTTCACAATCCTGTCGGCAATCCCCTTGCAGGTCTCCCGCTCTCTTTCAATATCCTCCACCCTCTTCTTCGCTATCTCATCCACATCCTCACGGATGATACCGTCATGCGCCTCAAACCATGCTGCAATATCCCGACAAATCCGCGCATGCTTCTGCTCCTCCCCTCGAATCTCGCCGTCAAGGGTATTAATCCTCTCATTCAGTTTCCGAATAACGTTCTCAAGTGCGCCACATTCTATTGTCCCAGCCTCATATACAGGCAGAAACCTATTCACCAGCCTTTGGGTAGCGGAGACACCATCCTCAATCCTTCGGTTCAGTTCATCCACCTTACGCTGACTCTCTTCCAATCTTCTCTTATCAGATTCATACTTCGCCCCTCTTTCGGAGATATCCTTGGCAACAGATGCCACATTCTCAAACGTGGCTGTCGAATCACGCATATAGCTATTGAAATCAGCAAGGGAATCAGCCGCCTCCTTATCAAATTTCTCTGCAAGCTCATTCTCGCGTGCAGCATTATCAATACAACTCTTTGTTGACTGACACTGCTTATCAAGGGCAGACAAAGCCGCTTCCTTAGCCGCCCGTCTCTGCTCAAACACCTTACGCGACGCGTCAAGTTCATTCAGGCATTCCTGACCCTTCTTTAACCGGGAGGAAATAGTATCCTTTCGCGTCTCCGCCTCACTAAGCTGCTTCTCTAAATTCCCCCTGCATCCATCCGATTCATAATCCTCTGCAAACTGCGAAGCCCTCTCTTTTGCCGATTCAAGGTGGTCGGCACACAGCGTCTCATCCTTTCCGCATGCCTCGGCATCGCGCTTCTCCATATCAAATTTAGCCTTCAGACCACTCTCCATCTTCACAAGCTCATCATATCGCCGCTTCGTGGCGGCAGCCGTTTCCTGTGCGCTGAGAAGTTTATCCGCTATGACTTCATCACCATGAATATGCGCATCGCGGTTTCCGCAAAGAGGGCACTCATGGGTCTTCGTAAATCTCTCACGCAGCGATGCAATATGATCCTTCAACTCCTTCATCCCCTGATAATATGCGTCTGCCCTATCTTTCTCCCTCTCAGACTCAGGCAGCAACGCCTTTGTCTCAGCAAGTGATTTCGCCGTAGCTTCCATTGCATCGCGTGCCTTTGATGCCCGACTACTTGCCGCAACATACTCAGCCTTACATTTCATATAGTCATCAACTGAGGTGATAGCCTTCTGAATCGCAGCTATCTCGTTAACCGTCTTGGTCAACTCCTCAGATATTGCCCCCATGTCATACTCCTTCATGGCTGACTCCCGACTATCCATAGCCGATTGAGCTGCGCTTAGTTCACATTCCGCCTTGGCAAGGGACTCCGCCAATGGTTTCTCCCCTTCTCGCGACTTATCCGCATCCTTCGTGAGCCGATCCCAGTTCTTTCTATGCTTGTCGCGATTCTGTAAAGATTTCTGCACCACCTTTGCTATCTCCTCAACTCTCTGTGCATTGGCATACACCTCAGCATCCCCACCCTGTGCCGACAGTGATGCTGAAAGCTCTGCGATAATACCCTGTAAACCGTTCTGCTCCTTACGCAACCAACTGATTCCGTCAAGCACCTTGGGAAGTGTCTCCCCCGACTCTCTCCCCAATTCCGTATTCAATCCGTCAAGATGACTCTGCGAATTTCTCTCCTCTGAAATAAGTCTGCGCACCTCAACCGTATCATCATACAGCTTCACCATTGACAGACGCGCCTTATTTTCATCCGATTCTATCTCTCCGGCTGCCTCTGTCATACCGGATTCCATCTCGACTAATTGACGATTGAATTTCTGATTCTGACTAAGCCATGAATACCCGGCATCAATCCGCCGCAGACGCGAATCCATCTCCGTGATACCTGATGCAAGTCTCTCAATCTCCCCGGCATACTCCATCTTTGTCTCATCCGGGAGCAGACGCGCACCATCTATCTTCGCCTGAACCACGTCAACCTCCGCCGACTTCCCTCGATATAGCTCGTTTATCTTCCTACCGATTACCGAATAGATCTCCGTACCGGTCAGTTTCTCCAATATATCCGACTTGTCATCATCAGTAGCCTTCATAAACGTGGCAAACTGACCCTGTGCGAGCATAGTAGTGCGCGTGAATTGCTCAAAACTCATCCCCACAACCCTCTGGATCTCCGCATCTATATCATTCTTCTTGGTGTATAGCTTATTCTTCCCCACATCGAGCAGGTTGCGCGGATAGATAGATTTCTGTATCGCACCTGTCGGCTTCTTCCTCGCACGCTGCGATGTCCAACTCGCCTCATACTCCTTCTCATCGTTGCCGACAAAACGAAGCCGCACGCAGCTGTAGCCCGTACCTTTCCGCATGAACTGGCGCGTATTGTTGGTTCTCAACCCTTCGGCATCCTCATCTGCCGAACCTATGGTGTTGAGTGCCGGCACCTTGTCAAACAATGCAAGGCAAATGGCATTCAAAATCGTAGTCTTGCCGGTGCCTGTGTCACCCGTGATCAGAAAAATCGGGTCTGACGACAACGGTCCATTCTCAAAATCTATCTCCGCCCGCTCTATGGAGGCGATATTCTCAATATACAGATGCTGTATTCTCATGATTATTCCTCAATCAGTGATTATTCCTCAATCAGTGATTATTCCTCAGTCAGTGGTTATTCCTCAATCAGTGATTATTCTTCTGCAAGTTCAATTGCCCGGTTCATCATCTCTATCAACAGGTCGTTCATAGCGGTGCCCGTCTTTCTTTCATAACTCCTCCTTACGATATCAATCGGTTTTATCTGCGTGAAATCCTCTATCTCCGTAATCTCCGGCAGGTCGCCATTCTTGGGCACATACTTGCGGGGCTTACGTCGTATCTCACAGAATCGGCAGGCTTTCCCATCCACAATCTTACGCGCCCTATCCTCCGCATCTGCGGCAATGACATCCTCCTGATCCACGAGCACACGGATATAACTGTCGTCGGCATCATCCAGATCACCAAGCGAATCCAAAGCCTCCTGAAGCGGTGCGCCTCCCTGCGGAACAGTCTTCACCCTGCGTTGCGGCACAATCTCAACCTGTTCCACCGTCGGCAGCGCACCCCGCTCCGCTATCTCGACAATATTGACGAAATGACTGTAAGCCTCACTGAAACTCAACGGCAGTGGACTACCGCTGTAATATACCCGTGGGTTTATCTGCTGAGGTCTATGGATATGACCGAGAGCCAGATAATCATAACCCTCACCCAATTCAGAAAGATTCTCCTTCAGCATACCCCCTACCGGTTCATCCTCATGACCGAGCGTGTCGCAACCCGCCACTGCAAGATGCGCCATCATCACGACGGGCAGCCCCGTATCACCGACGCTCCCTAATAACGCATCAAAGAAGCCTCTCTGCCTATCCTCCCTATCCATATCCGCCGATGCAAGCGGATAATTAGAGGTATGGAAATATGGAGCGGCAATTATATACCCCTTACCCGAAATTTCTACTACAAACTGATTCGGATCAAACGTACCGTCCGGCAACCTCTGGCATCCTCCTACGACGTGCACACCGAGTCTACGCCAAAGCAACCTCTCCGCATCCAAACGACTACCGCTGTCATGATTCCCCGCCGTAATTACAATCGTAGTCTCCGGCGACGAATCCGCCAGCATCATCACCCCCTCCACAAAAAGACGCTGGGCAGAAATCGAAGGTGCAGAATTATGAAACACATCCCCGCTCACCACAAGCGCATCCGGACGCTCCCGACGCAACACCTCCGCCAACTGCTCAAAAAAACACAGATGCTCCTCCTCCCTATCAAAACGATAGAAATTCTGCCCCAAATGCCAATCACTCGTATGCACAATCCTCATAACAAAACCTATCTCTTGACTTACTTCACCATACGGCTATAACATAATAGATACTATTCATCTGCATCACATATTACCAAGTATTTTCCTAACCTTATCAATCGCCATATTCGCAATCACTGCAATCTGTTCAATCGGCAAACCGGCTTTCACCATATTGACAATCATCTCAGCTTTCCCTTCCTCTCGTTCCTCTGCTTTGGCGTAGGAAAGCTGACCGACAATATCTCGGTAAGCCTTCAGATCAGCATCATAATCCATCTTATCTTCGTCACTCAGATTCGCGTAGGATGCCACTGACGACAGTCGGCGGAAAAGTCTATCCTTTTGTATAAACGGCATAATCTCCATCTTCGACTCTTCTCTGCCGAAAATATACTTGAAACCGAAATCGGTCATCGAGTTGATATAGGTAGACATGGCAATAGTGTTTTGGTTTCCACAAAAATAGATATTAAAATCCATTTGCGCAAACTTTTACCATAGTTTTTCACCACATTAATGCCCTTTGCAACATAACATGCCTTTCAAGAAACCCACGCCAATATGCAAGCCACCCCAAACCCATTCCAAGCTATAGACCTGGAATGAGCAGAGATGGATATATAACATACCCGTGGGCATCTACTATTGCATTATTCTCGGCTGAATTAAACTGGTCGTTTTTTTAGCTTTGCTAGAATAAAGCGAGTAAACGCCTTTTATATTATCCGCCCGCCTCGCTCCCTCTCTTGGAAGACGCACGGCGTGAGTCTATCTGCAAAATTACAAAAAAATTACAGATTACAATTATATATGTTGTGCAACACATACCTGACACATCTTTTATTTCAATAAGACATCAAATGATAAAAATACAGTAATGGCAATCAAGATTATGGTTGTTTTTTGGGAATACCTATCTGCGAAGTCCGGGGTGTCTGGTGTTTCGCCCTGTATCGGGTGTTTCGGGTGTTTCAGGTGAAACAAGTGAAACACCTGAAACAGGCGATACACCTTGATATAGAGGTGAGGTTCTATTGGATGGGTTGGCTATTAGCTTTTATTATCACGGGGAGGAGTTGACCCGGATAAGTCTTATCACTATGAGAGGTTGACGCTGTTTATATTATAACTGGAGCGGGTTGACTGCTTTGGGTGATGTTTTTCACTAAGAAATAAAAGAATTTCATTTATTTTCAAACAATTAGATCCATTACATTTCTTTCTTTTCTTCGTATCAACAGGTGATTCAGGGTGATTCAGGGTGATTCAGGGCGAATCAAGGCGTTGTCAATAAATATCAAGGTGGATGATGGGGATTAGTTTCAGAATAACACTGCCGTAATAGCCTTCGTTTCTAATTTTGTAGGTAGAAAGTCTTCATCCCCGTAAGAAGGAATGAAGAGGGATGTCGTATATAAAAGGTAATCTTTTATATTTTGATTGCAGACACAGTTATTACTTAAAAATTTTCAAAATAAGTATTGACAAATTCATTGAAAAATATTGAAAAATTAGTAATTTTGCCTACTATTTTTACGATTACTAAGATTTTTCGGTGGTATATATGCCACACATCTATTGATCGGGTTTACGTTATGAAATCACTTAAAGATTATTTCCGTCCACTATACCGGAAAACCATCTCCCTGATACACAGAGGGGACAATGTGAAGTGCAATTGTTGTGGATCTTCCTATAGTAAAATGCGCACTCTAAAATCCGGAGCAACGGGAGTGTGTTGGCTCTGTGGTTCTTACCCTCGAACAAGGGGAATGAAAATAATATTGGAAAAGATTTTGAGAAATATCCCGAAACCTGCAAAAATGCTACATATCGCACCCGAAGTTCAGCTCAGAGATTGGTTGAGGAATTACTCTGGTCTGACATATATAGCCGGTGACAAGAGAACTGAGGGATACACATATCCCGATTATGTAACAGACATGGATATCATGTCACTCCCTTTTGAAGACAACTCTTTTGATGTTGTAATGTGCAGTCATGTGCTTGAGCATGTTTTTGATGACATAAAAGCTATGTCTGAGTTTCGCAGAGTGCTCAAACCTGATGGGATCGCGATAATTCAAGTTCCATATAATTCGGATCAAAAGATTACAGATGAGGAAAAGGAGTCGGAACATCTGACTCCTCAACAGAGAAAACAAAGATTCGGACAATTTGACCATGTAAAAACATACGGTCTTGATTTTTTCGATAGAATGAGTAATTGCAATCTGCCAGTCACGTTAATAAAGATGAGCAAAACAGACTGTGATACATACGCACTTTTTGATTGGGAGAATTTCATGGTTGTGAATCCATTACCAATACTTATGGAAAACATTGAATAATAACCAATTCAAAGAAATATTAATTTTAAAATAATTAGAGTATATAATTTCTTTATTTTCTTCGTGCCGACTGATGATTCAAGGTGATTCATCTGATTCAAGCGTATCGGGCGTATCAGGGTGATACAAGCAATACGGATGATACGTTTTTTGGGGAAGAGTTCGGAAACTCCACATCTCCTGAGCTGCATTGATGGCATACCATTGACGAGCTTTGGGATTAGACACCGAAAGCAAACGGCGGATCCGTTTGGAGTAGTTGCGTCCATAGCTTGCAGTCAACTCCTTTGCAAGGCGTGAAATTAGTTGCGAACCATATTCGGCACGTTGCTCTCCGCCTTGCTCCTCCTCTACAATGCGTTTACCTATATGCCAATAGGTCAGTATTCAAAACCTAATACGCTATCTTGTTGGGTAAACGACATTCTCTTCATATTTTTGCTGGTTTGCACAAAAATAGATATTAAAATCCAATTCCGCAAACTTTTACAATATTTTTCCAGGGCTAACGCACGACTTCTTCATTTAAAATATTTTGTCTTTACCTTTAGAATCTGCAATTTTTTTAATTTCACTTTTTTATTTAAATTCTTTTGTCTAAATTTGCCTATTGTTCTATCAACAGTTATTTCACTTTTTCCAAACCCTGCCACATGATACCCTTTATGATGAGACTCGACTTCAAGAAAATTTTAATTATTCTGCCTTACCTGCTGCTGACGTCTTGCAGCAACGACCCATATACTCCTGCCTCTGATAAGGAGATGGTATACTCCTTCACTGCCGTTCTCAACAACCGACCAGGCACTCGCCTAAGTTATGAGGAAGATCAGAATAAGACAAAAATGAAGATGGTGTGGGACGACGGCGACGTGATACGTCTTTATCCTGATGAGAAAATTAAAGGAACGAATGATCCGGAGTATTATGAATTTATAGCAAATACAGGAGCCGGCACTGACCGTACTGTGTTCGTGCATCAGGGATACATAACCCATTGGGAAAACTGGACAGGCAGGGCGATATATGTATTCCCCGATGAAGATAACCTCAACGTCGATCCTGACAATCCAGAAGAGTTCCTTACAAAATCTTTTACTCAAAAGTGCAACAACAATACTGAGCACCTAAGATATGCTGAACATCAGCTCCTTCCGGACGGGAGAAAAGGATATACGGAATACTGGTCGGACGATCTCGTGGATTATAATCTTAAGCATGACCACGAGATGCATTTCTCTCATCCACACACTCTCATCTATAAGATAATGCTGCGGGGACTACTCTATGATGTGCCAGGCGGTTCGCTGCTCAAGGTGAGCGGGGCTTCATGGGCAGAGAAGACGATATCCCTCAATCTCGGCAATAAAGATGATGCCACGCCATTCGTGCAGGTTGGTGATATACCCGGAACACAATATGGAGATAACGAGTATAAAGACAATCCTTTGGTGGCATATATCATACGTCAGGTGCCGGCATCATCCGACATTGATGCGGAGATAAAAAAGGGGGAACATCTGAAGTTTGAGCTATTCACCTACGACCCTGACGATGGCAAGCACTATCCCCTTAATCCAAAAGACAACGAACCACACCGACATCATGAGTATATGCTCGCCACGGCTAAGGACGGCAGCAAAAACTATTTCGTAGATCTCCCGTGGGGTGAGGAATACACGTGGGAAGTAGCCGCTTCTCAAGATATACAATACAGAGCCGGTGATTATGTCGTGGCAGACCTCCTCGACACAAATAACAACAGCTCCTATCCCCACGTAGCCGTAGATCTCGGGCTGACACAGAAATGGGCTTCATGCCATGTCGGTGCTACGAAGATTGATGATTCCGGGTCCATTTTCCTTTATGCCAACACCACGAAATATTCATATTCTTCTGTCAATTTTCCCACGCTGGAAGACAATAAACTTGTAGATAACGATCAATGGACTAAGCAAGCTGACCCCAATTATGATGCAGCCACCAGATGGTGGGGTGATGATTGGAGAATGCCTACCTTCTTTGAAATGATAGACCTTTTCCAATACACGAAATTTACTTTACCTGGCGGAGAAGAAATCACATCTGAGACTATTTTTGACCCTTCCAAATCATGGATAGAGGGTGAGAAACAATTGTCTACTACAGAGAAAAAGGATTTGTCGTATGCATGGAACACGCACGAAGATCAATACAACCTGTTCAGACTATGTTCCAATTGGAAAAAAGGAAGAGAAGGTGAAGCGAAATGTATCTACATACCGCTGTCGGGCACCAATAATTCCAAGCAAGGAGAGTATGGTCGTTTTTTCGCAACAGGAGCTCTTCTGGCTGAAGATGCAGGAATCGCAAGCACTTCCAGGGTAATCCTTAATTATTGTTGTAGACATACCATAACAGGCAGCGGCTGGTTCCAAAAAATAAACACCGGTATAAGTATCGAGTCATCAATAAATCCGAAAGAGTGTGCTTATTCTATCAGACCTGTGAAACGTGACAAAAACGAACCGTCAAAAATAATATACTACCCATTCGATAAAAATATGCCGTCAACTCCGCAACGGAAATAACCACTGCCGAATGTCGCTTTCGGCCAGATCGGAATGCAAAAGCACCCGGGGAATCCGATTCATTCGGTGTTTCGCCCTATCTTATAACTGGGGAAGGTTGACTGCATTGGGTGATGTTTTTCATTAAGAAATAAAAGAAATTTATTTTCAAATAATTAGAGTATATAATTTCTTTATTTTCTTCGTGCCGACCGATAATTCAAGGTGATTCAAGTGATTCAGAGTGAATCAGTGAATCACCCTGAATCACTTGGATCACCAGATTTCTTTTATACAATTAAGGTCATTAAAGTATTTAATGACCTTAATGACCTTAACGATTGATCCTTCAAGTTATAGACTATGACTGCCGTTCGGTGCGGAAGATCAGAATGAAGAGTATCGAGACTACGGCGGCGAAGGCTGCAAACGCGTACCATACGGATGACCAATCTCCGACGAGAAATGCCATACTTCCCTTGCCTCCCTGCCAATGGCAATAATGTTCTACCACGTAGCCTGCCAATACGGTGCCGACTGAGGCTCCGATGCCGTTGCTCATCATCATCCACAGTCCCTGTGCCGAGGCTGTGATGCTCTTGTCGGTCTCCCGCTCAAGATAGACGGCTCCCGCTATGTTGAAAAAGTCGAAAGCCACGCCATAGACTATCATCGAGAAGATCAGCAACCATAATCCTTCGCCCGGATTGCCGAGTCCGAAACTCCCGAACCGTAATGCCCACGCCACCATTGAGATCGCAAGCACCACCTTAACGCCATATCTCTTCATGAAGAAGGGTATCAACAGGATACAGCACGCTTCCGACACCTGCGATATCGATGTCAACAGAGTGGCATTTGATGCCCCGAATGAAGTGGCAAATTCCGGATCTGCCATAAAACTCGTGATGAACGGACCTGCGTATGCGTTAGTGACCTTCACGCACATGCCCATAAGTATGGAGAATATGAAGAACACCACTATCTGCTTATTCCGGAATATCCCGAGGGCATTAAAACCCAATTTATCTGCCAATGACGCGCCGGAGCCACTTTTTGCAAGCCCGACATACGGCAGGGTGAAACTGTAGACAGCAAGCATAAGGCTTATAATTGCCGACACGAGAAACTGCCAGTATTCAAACTGAAAGCGATTCGTGCCTACCGATGTGAAGGTGAACGAGCCATTATCCAATGATGCGAAATTGACAAACACCATGGCACAGATAAATCCGATCGTGCCCCACACCCTGATTCTTGGGAAACCCTTCACCGTGTCGATGCCACGGCTGCGCATCACCCTGAATGCAATCGTGTTGCTCAATGCAACTGTCGGCATGAAGAATGCCGAGCTTAGCGTGTACATCACCGTAAACATCACCTTGTCGGGCATAGGCGATGAGTATCCCAACCACCAGCACATACCCATCGACACGCCTGCCATCAGCTGACATGCCGACAGCAGATGGACAGGTGCAATGTAACGGTCTGCAAGGATACCTATGACGGGGGGCGTTATCAGGCACACCAACCCCTGTATGGCAAAGAACCATGGGATTAACATTCCGAGACCCGCACTCCCCATATAGTTGCTCATGCTCGTGAGATACGCACCCCATACGGCAAACTCAAGGAAACTCATCGCCGAAAGGCGAAGGATTATTTTTATCTGACTCTGCATCCCTTACTTTTTACGCTGACCGCAAGGCCAATAATTATCATTGATATATGGCAACAGTCTGTCTTCGAATATACCTCTCTCTATAATGCGGTAATGCGGATCATACTCCTTCACATAATCCTCACTGTGATGCCAGGCATATCTACCCTCTTTCAACGCATTCCCTATTGCCTGACGCTCCACCTCGAAATCCGGAAGATCAAGATCCATCGATTCTATGACGGATAGAATCTCGCTCCAATCGGAAATCCATTGCTCCAGCGGCTCCCCCTTCACCTTTCCGCAACTCTCAAGAAAAGACGATACGAATACATCATTCGGTATCACGCCATTCTTTACCAAATCAATGTTCACACGATAGAAATGACCCTCATAGAGTGTAGGTTCATAGTCGGCATAGCCGGGACGTATCTCACCGAGAATCTCCGATTTAAGATAATCCAGCGCGGCAACCGTATCCGTAATCAGGTGTCCGGGACCGAAACGGTCCTGGAACGCTGATTTATATATATCCGTGAGATGAGCCTTAGGATAGGTAGCCACAAGGCGCGATACGGATTCCCGTATCGAGTCTTGCCGTGTGGCTGCCACTCCGTCAAATATTCCGCATGCCATGAAAAGCATGGCAATGAATAAAAATGCTGATCTTTTCATAAAATCTTTATTAGAACTTCAGGTCTATGCCCGCCATGGCTGTGGCACGTGGCATCGGGAAGCCATAGATGGTTTCATATTTTGTAGCGGTGATATTGTCTACCTTGCAGAAGAATGTGGCACTGTATCTGCCGCTGAAATTCCATTTATATGCCACGCGACCGTTAAGGAGTGAATAGCTCTCTGTCTCCGGTCCACCCGTGCGCATGCTCCAGACGCTACTCGATTCAAGGGAGAACTGCCAGTTGCCGGGATGATAGCTCACCTCTCCGAAAAGCTTGTTCTTCGGTGTGTAAAGCACGTTGTCAGAGCTCCAGATATAGCCGTAGTTGGCATTTACGCTCCATTGGTCATTGATATGGTAAGCTGCATCTATCTCAAAACCCTTGTTGCGGAAGTCGCCGATATTCTTGTTCATCATCTGTCCTCCTGTGTAGGGATTCTTCTCCTTCACGGTCTGGATCATATCCTTACCGTCGATATAGAAGAGTGACAATCCGGCATCAAGACGCCCGTCAAGCAGAAGCTGACGCCATTCTATCTCATAATTCCACAGATATTCAGGCTTCAGGTCGGGGTTGTGAGGAGGATACATGTAGAGCTCGCGGAGATTAGGACTTCTGAAACCCTTACCCCATGAGAATTTGAATGTGTTGCCTGCGAAGAGACGAGCGATGAAGCCTGCCTGCGGCACAAGCACGTTGCCGAACTGTGAGGAATGTTGGAGACGCAGACCGGCATTGACCGATAATTTCTCGTCGATGAAGCCCTGCTGCATCATGAGGTAGCCGGCTATCTCATTCACGTGCTTATTTACTCCCGGCTCATTCTCCCCATTGTTCTTAATATTCCATGTCTTTCCTCCCCAATGCTGAAAGTCAATACCCACCGACGTGGTGTTGGCTGCCCAGGGATGGATATTCTGATAGACGTTAAGACCCGTATTGAAATCCTTTGAATGGAAGATATAATTGCGTGGTTTCCCTCCGTTGGTCGGTCCTCCCGGTATTGCAGAATAGCCGTCGTTCACCTCATGATTACCCCAATTGGTATAGAACTGCACCTGTCCGGACGAAACATCGTAATTGTTGTTGACGTAGACGGATGCCGTGCCACGTACCACGCGGGTCCACATGTCGATCAGCGGGTCGTCAATCGAACCGGGATTGTGAGGTTTTGTCTCTGTCATGGTGATATTGGCGCCGGCATTCCAATGATCCGAGAATTTATAGCGAAGCTGACCAAATTGGCTTGCCAGCCATGTACGGCTGTTCTTGCGATGACCATCCGTGCTCTCATACGTGGCACTCACAAAGGCATTGAGCTTACTATTGCTGTAGCCGAGATTCACTCCATATTTCTGAGTGCCGTAGCTGCCCCACATAAGACGAGCCGAGCCGTTGAATCCTTGTTGTGTGGCATGCTTGGTGATGATATTTACCGACCCTCCCATGGCATTTGAGCCGTAAAGCATGGACGACGGACCACGGACCACCTCAACCTTAGCCACATCACCCGATGTATATGTGTCGGGCAACGCATGTCCGAATATAGATGCCCATTGAGGCTGTCCGTCTATCATGAAGAGCACCTTATTGCCCCCACCCACTCCACGGATGCTGACTCCTCCGGCTGCTCCCCCGGATACACCAAAACCAAGGATACCGCGTTCGGTCACAAAGAAACCCGGCACATGGTTCGCAAGTACCGGGAGAATATTCGACTCTGTGCTTTTTTCAATCTGGTTCGCATCTATGATAGATACGCTTAGTGGCGTAAGTTCCACCGGTGCCTTCGGGGTGCCATACACTGTCACCTCATGCAATTTCAACGTGTCGCTCTCCGATGCATGAACCGACCCACTGACTGCCATAGCTCCTGCACAAGCAATAATAATCGTCCTTTTCATTTATAGTTGAATCGTTATTTAAGTTTCGCAAGTTTTCCAACTTGCTTCACTTAAATGGTTTAAGGTTTAATGTTTATGGTTTATGATCATTAAATTTTGTATAATGAAAAGATTTGTGGATTTTCGTGAATCTTAAACCTTAAACTATAAACTTTAA
>NZ_SRYB01000043.1:0-41302 GCF_004793975.1 Lepagella muris | reverse complement strand
GCTCCGTTCCCGATTGCGGATGCAAAATTACAACCCTTTCCGGCGTTTTGCAAATAATTCCATCTTAAAAGACATATTATTCTAAAATTTTATTCATAAAATATTGATATTAAATTAAATCAATATATGTTAAATTCTATTTAGGAATGTTAACAATAAAACTTTACTCGGGATTCTGACGTTATAATAAAACCGTTTTATCAATGGGGAAGGCACAGAAAGCTGTTTTTTCATCAAAAATACTCCCTAACACCTGTTTATTTTGCAAATAATTTGAACTAAAACCTCTTCAATAGTGTTAAAATATCAAATTCTCTAATCGCCGTTTTGGCTCGACTATTAAAAAATGGGGCGCATTTTTGGAATGCGCCCCATTTTTATGAGATTAAGTCTAAAAATTCAGAAAGATATGCAAGCTGTCACAGATACAGCATCCGATGATACGCATGGAGAGATTGAGATGTCATGATCCCGAGCCAGTGGAGTAGTATATATGAACGCAGCTCCTGCTCCTATTGCAGCTCCTGCCACCACATCCCACCAATGATGCTTCTTGGCATATACCCTACCCCATCCCACATAGGTAGCCAATGCGAATGCCGGCACACCAAATTTCCATCCGTATCTACGTTGAAGGAAAGCTGCCGTGGCAAATGCTGTGGATGTGTGTCCACTTGGGAATGAATGGTTATTGCTAAAGTCGGGACGCTCCTCCTTTATCGCATACTTTAATATAAGGGAAGCTCCTACAGAGGTGACTGCTGTCAGAGCCCCTTGCTTAAGACCTTTCCAATCCTTTTCCACGAGGATTCCGGTAAGTGCCGCCACAGGCATCGCCACAACGACTACATCCGTAGAGACTCCCACACCTTTCTGTGACGACGTTCTTCTGAAACTCTCCTCCCCCATTACCGGTAATGAGGAGAATACCAACAACGCCACACTCGCAATTATTTCCTTAATCAATCTCATCGTATTTCCCGAAATCGAAGTTATCCAATCCACTATATATGTATATACGCGTCAACACTCAGACTCCATCAACAAATAAAGAGATTTATGATTTTCGGAATAAATATAATCAGACCTACGGCTACCGCCACTACAGCAAGAATGGTCACAGCCGCTGCGCCATAATCCTTAGCCTTGCCAATAATAGGGTCAAAATCCCTGGTGATTCTATCTGCAAGAGCCTCGACAGCACTATTCATTGCCTCAGCCGACACCACCATACCTATACATATAAGTATAACGCACCACTCCATCGGAGACAAGTCCACACAGCAACCTACCACAATTGCAACAATAGCCGCCACAACATGTATACGGGCGTTATGCTCCTCCTTTATCAGAGATTTCAATCCATGCCACGCATACACAAACGCCTTAGCTCTCTTTTTCCAAAAATTACCACTCATAATATAATGCTGTCCCTACCTTCTCTTCAGACGGTCAAGGAGAGTGCCTATGCCATCAAGACCTTGTGTGGAATTAGTGGAATCAGTATCCGTCCCGACAGAACCACCCGCAGCAGCATTCCCACTACCTGTATTATTCATCTTGAAACCGATACATGCGCCATCATAGCTATCAAGAAGAGTAGCCATAGTCTTAGCCATCTGTATCCCGGTGACGCTTCCGATAGTAGAAATCAATTCCTTAAGTTTCGTGGCATCAAACATAAGGTTGATATTCCTTCCAGATTTCTCCACGTATGCAAGAAACTTGCCCACACGTATCGTGCCAAGCATAATATTGAAGATAAACGTACCATCGTTGTCGTTCTTCTCCAAAATACCTTTTACCTTCAGACCCTTTACCGTAAGAACGAAATTTCCATCCTTATCAACAGTAAACGGCATCCCGATCAATCCGTATTGCTCATAATACGGCTGAAGTTTTGTTTCAAGTGCAGCAGCCCCGGCAATACCACCCGCCTTCTGCAAGAAATTGTCGCTTTTGAAAGAAACAGCCGGTCCTGCCGATTCATACTCTCCAACAAGATCTGCTATTTCAAGATTTGTTTTCGTAAAAATACCTTCCAACATATTACCGATTGTGGAAGTTATCGAACTTTTCTTCGACGATACAGTCTTTGATGAAGACTGAGCATAAGCAGTGGCACCCAATAAGAGTGCCACCGTCATACACATTACTTTAAGTCTATTCATTTTATTACAGTTTAATCATTTGAAGGATCAGCCTTAACCTTCTTTCTTCCAGGTTTAGCCTTAGCAGGTTTCTCCTCCTTGGTTGCCTTTGCAGCCTTTGCCTTGGCGGGTTTCTCCTCCTTGGTTGCCTTTGCAGCCTTTGCTTTGGCAGGTTTCTCCTCCTTAGCTGCCTTTGCAACCTTTGCTTTGGCGGGTTTCTCCTCCTTAGCTGACTTAGCAACCTTAGCCTTGGCAGGTTTCTCCTCCTTAGCTGCCTTTGCAACCTTTGCCTTGGCTGGTTTCTCCTCCTTAGCTGCCTTTGCAACCTTTGCCTTGGCAGGTTTCTCCTCCTTAGCTGCCTTTGTAGCCTTTGCTTTGACAGGTTTCTCCTCCTTAGCTGCCTTTGTAGCCTTCGCCTTGGCGGGTTTCTCCTCCTTGGTAGCCTTTGCAGCCTTTGCCTTCACTGGTTTCTCAGACTTATCCTCTTCCTTTTTGACACGCTTTTTAGGGGCAGGTTTAACCATACGGAGCACCTGAGCAGTCCTTGCAGGGAGATAAAGCTTAAGCCAGCCCTTTCCTGAAGGTGAATAAAGAGGATCCGGCATAGTAAAATGATGTACGCTTCTATCCAACAGGTCATGACCTCCAAATGATGAAGAGTCACTATCAAGCACTACCTCATATTCGCCGGCAGGCGCAAGGAAGCCATAGTCAGTGAAACTATCAATCGGATTCCAGTTGAATACAAATATCAGGTCACCTCTTCTGAACGCAAGAACCTGATCATCATCTTTTTCCCACAGCTTATCTACAGGAAGAGATTGGAAATCATACATACCTGATACCACTTCCACCATTGCATTGTCGAAAGCATTCAGGAACTTATACTTCAGATCCTCACGATCCACCAAATCCCACTGACGACGCGCATACTTATAGCTCCAACCGTTACCTTCGCGCGGGAAATCAATCCATTCCGGATGACCGAACTCATTACCCATAAAATTGAGATAGCCGCCATTGATGGTTGCCAACGTCACCAGACGAATCATCTTATGGAGAGCCATGCCTCGTTCCACAGTAAAGTTATTGTCGTCAACCATCATGTGCCAATACATCTCCTTATCTATAAGTCGGAAGATTATAGTCTTATCGCCCACAAGAGCCTGGTCATGGCTTTCGCAATAAGAGATAGTCTTCTCATCGGCACGTCGGTTTGTCAGCTCCCAGAATATAGAAGTGGGATGCCAATCCTCATCCTTCTTCTCCTTGATCATCTTAATCCAATAATCAGGTATACCCATAGCCATACGGTAGTCGAAACCAATGCCACCATCAGCATATTTCGCAGCCAGACCGGGCATACCGCTCATCTCTTCAGCGATGGTTATAGCGTTAGGATTCACCTCATGGATAAGCATATTGGCAAGGGTAAGATAAGTTATGGCATTAGTGTCCTCATTGCCATCATAATAGTCGGCATACGAACCGAATGCCTTCCCAAGACCGTGGTCATAATATAGCATGGAGGTCACTCCATCGAAACGGAATCCGTCAAACTTAAACTCCTCAAGCCAATACTTACAGTTGGAGAGGAGGAAATGTAACACCGTGTTCTTGCCATAGTCAAAAAGCAAAGAATCCCAAGCCGGGTGCTCACGTCTTCCATCGCCATAGAAATAGAGGTCGTATGACCCGTCAAGACGACCGAGACCCTCCACCTCATTCTTCACGGCATGAGAATGCACGATATCCATGATCACCGCAATACCAAGCTTATGTGCCTCATCAATAAGACGCTTCAGATCATCGGGAGTCCCGAAACGCGAGCTACATGCATAGAAGCTGCTGACATGATACCCGAAAGAGCCATAGTACGGATGCTCCTGAATAGCCATTATCTGTATGGCATTATATCCATCGGCAGCTATACGCGGCAGAGTCTTCTCTCGAAACTCATTATAAGAACCCACGCTCTCACTATCCTGAGCCATTCCAATATGACATTCATATATAAGGAGTGGCTTGACATCAGGGACAAATTTCTTAACCTTGAATTTATACGGATTCTCCGGGTCATAAACCTCAGCAGAGAATATCTTAGTGTCAGGATCCTGCACCACACGTGTGGCATAAGCCGGAATACGTTCGCCCTGACCGCCGTCCCAAGTCACAAGCATCTTATACAGATCGCCGTTGTGCAAGGCATCTTCCGGGAGCGACACTTCCCACACGCCATTCTCCAATCGGGAAAGGGAATACTCCTCTTTTGTCTTCCAGTCGGAGAATGTGCCCATGAGCCATATTCCGGTAGCATTCGGAGCATATTCGCGGAAAACCCATCCGCCTTCCGGCAGATGATGAAGACCGAAATATTTATAAGCGTTGGCAAAGTCTGACAAGGAACCGTCTGCTCCTTTCAGTTCCTCAAGTTTTCTTTCCACGTCCTCATGGCGTCCTTCAATAGCCGGAGCAAACGGCTCAAGCCATGGGTCATTGCGCAAAATTGCTAATTTTTTTTTCATGTAATATTCTCTAAATTTTGGTTTTCAAATTCGATATGATGTTTCAAAGCGGTTACGGTTCATTTGGGAATCTTATAAAAACTCTCACGCCACCAACGTATCAAGCGGATAATTAACCACTTGAAACATCCGGGCACATAATCACGTCAACTATACATGAGGAGAATATACTCCTCACTATCTAATTAACGTTCTTACGGCGTTTTTTGTTATTATGCGACTTTGGATTACGCGCTGAAGTGGGCTTCGCATGATTCTTATTCTGACGGGGAGGCTCAGGCTTATGATCCTGCACATGCCTTTTCTTCTCCGGCACCGGCTCATCCACACGGAAACAATACCTGATAGACTCCCGTATAGCCTCGGCAATCACGCCATCCTCCTTCAACGCCCCAATCACGCCTGCCACGTATTCATCCTTGGTCTTATACCCAAGCATGTGAGCCACGCCGCAGTCGCCAAGGATAGGCTTATGGTTGAACACCTTCAATATGCCATTGTAATCACGCTCATCTATCAGCTTCTGGAAAGATGCCCTCACCTCATTATATTTCTCACGCGGACGTAGCATACTCACCATATTGCCTATATGCAGCTCCATCGCCGTGATACAAGGGAACCGTGCATCTATCCGACATTCCACCTCCCTCTTCACGCGATGACGCACGTGCTGAAGCGCCTGCTCGTCAAACCTTCGCCGGAACTCATCCATTACAGCTGCCGAAACACGTCCGAACACCTTCTCCGGATTACGTCCCCGTCTACGCGCCATTGCCTTCACAACCCCCTCAAGCAGAAAAAGGTTCTCAACCTCCGCCACTTCCGGCACCATCACCGACTTACGCCTCAGATAATCCACTTCATTATCCGTGCGACGGTCACGATCAACGATACCCTTGCTTTTAAGATGGTGCATATTCTTGAGGTCGTTAAACGTGCGGGTTGTCTCAATCACCTTGTCGCACGAGCCAAGCGGTTTCACCGTCCAATCGGCAAATACCAGAGGATATAATTTCGAATCGATGCTATGACGTGCGTCCCCCTCTATGAAGAGCACCGGTTTACGCGTGCCGACAAGATCGACAAACATATCCTCATTGAGATCGCCGGGTAGAATCACCTCATAATCCCAGGATCGCATCTCAACGTCATAGCTCTTCACCCAGATGGAGACATTGCTCGTGCGGGAATTAACGAAACCCACATCCACCGAATCATATACAAACGTGCAGTCCGGACGCAGCTCCTCTATGGCATTCCATAGATTGCCGAGCAACGATGGATGAATGAACAGAGATGGTGAATCTACAAAAATCACGGCTCCCGGCATTGCATAGAGCACAGCCGCAGCATAATACAGTACGGTCTGTTCACCCTTACTCAGCTTCCCTAATGAGATCAGATCTGAACCGGAAGCTGTGGAAAACATCAGGGTGCCTTCCGTGCGTATTATCCTATTTGATGGAAACACTCTCTCCCAAAGCATCACAAGCCTATCAAGACGCGTCGGCGCCAATTTGACCGGCACACCTTTCCTGCTATTCTGCTTAAGCGACAAGAGATACTCAAACTCATCCGTAAAAATCAGATACGACAACTTATCAAGCTCGCTGACGGCATCCCTACGCATATACGACCGCCGTTCGGCAGCTTCCCGATACAGCACGTCAATGCTTCCAGGACGGGTAGACTCCTCACGCTCCGGGAATGGGGCACTGAGCACCGAGATGCAATATGCCCGATCGCTGTTGAGGCGTATCAGCTCCTCTATGAATTTTGTCTTACCGACACCACTGCCACCGATGACTGTCAGCTGGCTTGCTTCGGGCATCACGGGCATTTCCCGAGTCCCTGAAATACGGGGAAGTACGAGCTTATTCATAAATGCGTTTTTTAGGGAGATTGCCCCCGTTATTATTTCCGACCTCAAATATAATCATTTTTAACGGTTTCCACACCATGCCAATGCAATTATTTTTGCCAGCTACAAAAAATATGAGTAATTTTGCGTTGTGAGTAATGGAAGGAAGGCTTAAATCCTCCTGTCGGATTTCTGCCGGGCAGTCTCCACAAGATTCTCCGGCAACCGAATCCGCCACACTCTCTTAATATTAATCATCAAAGCATTAAACCATGTTTTCAGGAATTGTAGAAGCAGCTATCGAGGTAGTATCCATACGTCAGGACGAAGGCAACATACATCTCACACTCCGTTGTCCGTTTGCCGATGAACTCCGCATTGACCAAAGCATCGCTCACAACGGCGTATGTCTCACCGTCGTGTCGCTCCCGGGCGACGGCACATATACAGTCACTGCCATCAAGGAAACTCTCGACCGGTCAAATCTCGGCGACCTGAAGGTGGGAGACCTTGTAAATGTGGAACGCTCAATGAAAATAGACGGACGTCTTGACGGACACATCGTGCAAGGGCACGTCGACACCACCGCGATATGCCAAGGTGTGGAAACCGCCGACGGCAGCTGGTATTACTCCTTCAAATATGACGTTGATCGTGAGCTGGCAAAAAAAGGATACGTCACGGTAGAAAAAGGATCTGTGACAGTGAACGGCGTAAGCCTGACTGTGTGCGACTCCGAGAAAGATTCATTCCGAGTGGCCATTATCCCCTATACTCACGACAACACCAACTTCCATCGTATTGAGAAAGGCACCCGTGTGAATATCGAGTTTGACATAATCGGCAAATATCTCGCCCGTCTAAACAATTACTAATGTAATAAGCAACGTATATGGAACAGAGTGCTCACACAAATAAAATAATAGTAGCCATCGACGGCTATTCCTCATCAGGGAAAAGCACCATGGCCCGCGCCTTAGCAGCCCGCATCGGATACGTCTA
This sequence comes from Lepagella muris, assembly GCF_004793975.1. Classification (NCBI taxonomy): domain Bacteria; kingdom Pseudomonadati; phylum Bacteroidota; class Bacteroidia; order Bacteroidales; family Muribaculaceae; genus Lepagella; species Lepagella muris. The sequence continues at coordinate 33,764 of NZ_SRYB01000043.1, read as the reverse complement.
TGTAGATTCCGGAGCAATGTACCGGGCAGTGACCCTATATGCTATCCGCAACGTCATGGTCAACCCTGACCATACTATAAATAAGGAGAGGCTGATTGCTGCCCTTCCCGAAATCAGAATATCTTTTGAAGCTCCCGGAGAAGACGGGGTTCAGCACACGCTCCTCAACGGGGAGGATGTGGAGAATGAAATACACGATATGGAGGTGAGCAACCTCGTCAGCCCCGTAGCCGCCATTCCGGAGGTGCGCAGCCGTCTCACCGCCATGCAGCAGTCATTCGGCAAAGATAAAGGGATTGTGATGGACGGACGCGACATCGGCACCACCGTATTCCCCAATGCGGAACTGAAGATATTTGTATGTGCAAGTGCTGAGGAACGTGCCCGCCGCCGCCTGAAGGAGATGACGGAGAAAGGTGAAAAAGTCAGCTTCGACGAGGTATATAAGAATGTGGTGGAACGCGACCACATCGACACTACCCGTGCCGTATCCCCTCTTAAAAAAGCATCTGATGCGATAGAGCTTGACAACGGCAACATGACCCGCGATGAACAGATGGAATGGCTCCTCGATAAGTTCAACAGCAAGGTAGCGAGTTTAAACAAAAAGTGAGATTGAAGTTGTCTGAACTTCATTAAAAAACTACAGCAAGCATGATTGTAGAGATTGACAGCAACTCCGGATTCTGCTTCGGAGTGGTGACAGCCATAAAGAAAGCCGAGGAGGAACTTGACAACAGCGGACAATTATATTGTCTGGGCGACATCGTGCATAATGCCGGTGAGGTGGAACGTCTATGTGAGAAAGGACTCGTCACTATCACCCATCAGGAACTGAGTCGGCTAAACAACGTGAAGGTGCTGCTCCGGGCGCATGGAGAACCTCCACAGACCTATCTTACAGCCACGTCAAACAACATCGACATAATCGATGCCACATGTCCTGTGGTGCTTCAGCTCCAACGACGCATAAAGAAGGCATATCACGAAGGTGTGGAGGCAGAACTGAATGGAGGTGCTAAACCACTGATTGTCATTTACGGCAAAAATGGACATGCAGAAGTCAACGGGCTTGTCGGACAGACCAACGGCGAAGCTGTAGTAATACAAAACGTGGAAGAGATTGACAAACTTGACCTTGACCGCGACATAATGCTCTATTCCCAGACCACGAAATCACTTGAAGGATTCCGTCAGGTGGTGGAGGAGATCAAACGCCGCAAGACGCACGGCAAGTTCGAATATTTCGACACGATCTGCCGTCAGGTAGCCAACCGCATGGAGAAGATGAGGGAATTTGCACGCAACCATGAGGTGGTCATATTCGTCAGTGGTGCAAAAAGCTCCAATGGCAAGGTGCTCTACGCGAAATGCAAGGAGGTGAATCCCCACACCTATCTCATTTCAGATGAATCAGAGCTTGATCCGTCATGGACCTCCGGGGCAGAGACCGTTGGCATCTGCGGAGCCACATCCACCCCTCTTTGGCTGATGGAGAAAGTTGCAGACAAAATCCGATCCACCCATGCTACCCTTTGACCATTCAAGCACCCCTCTGCAGGCAGATGAGCATTACATGCGCATCGCTATTGAAGAGGCAAGAGAAGCAGCCCGACATGATGAAGTCCCCGTTGGGGCGGTCATCGTGTCGGGCAACCGTATCATAGCCCGTTGCCACAACCTCACGGAGACACTCACCGACGTCACTGCACACGCCGAAATGATGGCAATCACCGCTGCCGCCGATGCCCTCGGAGGCAAATACCTTACCGACTGCACGCTCTACGTCACCGTGGAGCCATGCCCCATGTGTGCCGGAGCACTTGGCTGGAGCCAGATCGGACGAATAGTATATGGAGCCTCCGACCCAAAACGCGGATTCTCCCGCCTATGCCACGACTCCATCACCCCTCTCCATCCCTCCACCATAGTGACTACAGGCATCCTCGCCGAGGAAGCCGCAGCATTGATGACCACCTTCTTCCGCAAAAAAAGAAAAAGAAAGAATTGACATCTATGTGTTACGGTCGCTGACAGTCAAACCCAACCCATTTAGACAGGATACCATAAATTTCATCACAAAAAAATCTCCGAAGACATAATTTTTTCAAAATTTTTATTAATTTTGCAATATTCAACCTGCATTATTTTTCATCTCTTCCTCGGATAGAGCTGGAATTTATTCATTTACTTTTTCATTTCCCTTCTACAATCGGCAAATGCCGATATGTAGGAATTTAACTACACTTAAACATCATATCGATTAAACTTATGGACATATCTTTAAAAGAAAAAATCTTAGGTGCCCTATTCGGATACGCAATAGGAGATTCTCTCGGTCTTGGCACTGAGTTCATGACCCAAAAGGAAGTATCCCGACGATATCCCAACGGATTGCAGGATTACCAACAGATCATCCGAGATGCCCACCGCGCCCAATGGAAAAGAGGAAGCTGGACCAATGACACGGAAATCGTTATCAAAGTTCTCGAAAGCTACGTGGCTCTCGGGAAATTTGATTATAAAGACATTGCCTGCCGACTTAGGGAATGGTATTTAAGTAATCCGGTAGACCTAACACGCCACCAGCGTATTCTTCTTTCAAGAGAGGATTACGCCTCCGATCCTTTCGAATCCGTCTCAAAATCATGGCAGAAAATCGGACTAACCGAGAATTCAAGCGAATGTCTCGGCAAGACATTGTTTGCATTCCTCTCCTCCGACCCGCTTTCCACCGCTGTAAATCTCTGTCGTCTTTCCCATCCGCAGGGACGATCCACCATGGCAAGCCGTGTCATAGCATCAATGACCCACTCCCTTTTCAGCTTTAACAAACCGGCTTCTTACGAGACAATTCTGGGAGTTGCCAACGAAATGAATGAAAACGTGGCAAAATACGTGGAGCAGGCATTCTTCGGCAACATAGACGAATTCAGGCTCGATGATCCGGATAAATACTGGGATGTAAGGAAAGCAATGGGGGCTGCATTATGGTGCGTATGGCATTGCGACAGCATCGAAGAGGCATTACTCACCATAGTAGCAGAGGGGGGCGATGCCGACACCAACGCATCTTTGGCAGTAGCATTGATGGGTCTGAAATATGGCTACTCATCCATACCAAAAAAATATATCGACCACCTCATAGACAAGGATCGCCTTTTTGAGCTCGCGGATAAATTAATTTCCACAATCGAATCTCAGGAATAAGTCGCCCTACACAATAGGGAATACTTTTTTTCGTATATATATAGGCAATACCAAATGTATAACCTCATCCCGTAGACAGACATCACGTCCGTCTACGGGATAAGATGTCTATAAACAACACTACAATGACTCCATGGATTGAAGCAATGAGGCTGCGTACCCTCCCGGTAAGTGTGGCAGGCGTGCTTGCCGGCACAGCTTGTGCGGCACACCACAACGGATTCTCTGCAATCCCCATGCTAATATGCCTTTTTTTTGCAATCATAGCACAGATCGCCTCTAATTTCGCAAATGAATACTATGATTTCAAGAACGGATTCGATAAAAAGGGGCGCGAGGGATTCCGGCGCGGAGTGACGGAGGGCGACATATCTCCCGCCGCCATGAAGAGAGCCACATATTCGCTTCTCGCAATCGACGCGTTGCTCGGATGTACCCTCATAATCTGGGGAGGATGGTGGCTCGTGCCCGTCGGCATAGCAATAGCAATATTCGCAGTGGCATACAGCGCAGGTCCATACCCACTCTCGCATCACGGACTTGGCGACATTGCAGTAATAATATTCTTCGGATTCGTACCGGTCCTGTTTACAGAATATGTGCAGACCGGTGTATTCATTACCGACTACGTATCCATCTGCGTAGCGACAGCCGTAGGACTAATGGCAGCCAACGTCTTGATAGTTAACAATTATCGCGACCATGATGACGACAAGGGTGTAGGCAAGCACACTACAGTCGTGATCTTCGGACGCAAGACAATGGCATACGTATATCTCTTCAACGGTATAATTGCATCAATGTGCATTGCTATCGCCACATCCAAACTACACCCCCTCTGGGCGTCGGAAGGATGGATTGTCTATCTGTCATGCCATATCGTATTCTTCCAGAAAATGCTCAAGATGCATGGAAAGGAACTTAACGCACTGCTGAAATACACTTCTCTTCTCCTCTTCTTTGTATCGGTATACATCCTTTTCACCCTCTCCGTATGCCGATGACAGTCTTGTCTCTCCCGACGTATCACCACTCTCCTTCCTCACCTCAAAACAGACAACCCGCATTGCTGAAGCTATCCAATATTCCGCAATACATTTCATTCATACAAAACGACAATGGCAAAAAAACCGGACTTCCGCCCACCACTGACTGACGCAACAGGGAAACTACCTCCTCGCGACACCGATCTTGAAGAGGTGGTGCTCGGCGCATGCATGCTTGAGAAAGATGCCTACATGAACGTATGCGACATTCTTGTGCCCGACAGTTTCTACGACCCGGTTAACCAGAAGATTTTCCAGGCAATAACGACCTTGGGTTTCAATCAACGCCCCATCGACATGATGACCGTCACCGAACAATTGCGTCAGGACGGCACCCTCGAAGAAGTAGGCGGCGCGATACACATCACCGAACTCACCGCCCGCGTATATTCCGCAGCCAACGTGGAATATCACGCCCGAATAATCGCTCAGAAATATCTTGCACGACGCCTTATAGCCTACGCCTCCACAATCGAGACAAAGGCTTTCGACGAGAGCAACGACGTCGACGATCTCCTGCAGGAAGCCGAAGGGCAACTGTTCGACATATCGCAGACCCAGCTCAAGCGGGAAGTGACTCAGATTGACCCGGTGATAAATCTTGCGCTTGAACAGATACAGACTGCCGCCAACAATGAGAGCGGTCTGTCGGGTCTCCAGACAGGCTATACTGATCTTGACCGGATGACCTCCGGATGGCAGAGTTCCGACCTTATTATCATCGCCGCACGTCCTGCCATGGGTAAGACCGCCTTCGTGCTGTCAATGGCAAAGAATATGGCGGTAGACTACAACATACCCATAGCAATTTTCACCCTTGAGATGGCAAACGTGCAACTTGTGAAACGACTTATAAGCAACGTTGCCGACCTGGAGGGTGAGAAAATCAAGAGCGGACAGCTCACAAATGAGGAATGGGACCGACTGAACTCCAGAATACGCACAGTATACAGTGCTCCCCTATATCTCGACGAGACCCCCGGATTGTCGATAACCGAACTCCGCACGAAAGCTCGCCGACTCGTAAGAGAGAAAGGGGTAAGGATGATAATGATCGACTACCTTCAGCTGATGAATGCCACCGGACTCAAGCTCGGCAGCCGCGAACAGGAGGTCAGCACCATCTCCCGATCGCTGAAGGCTCTCGCAAAGGAACTCAACATACCCATCATCGCCCTCTCCCAGCTGAACCGAAGCACAGAGACGCGTGAGGACAAACGCCCTGTCCTCTCCGATCTCCGTGAATCGGGAGCCATAGAGCAGGATGCCGATATCGTATGCTTTATCCATCGACCGGAATACTACACCAAAAGTTCGGAAGACGCTGAGGGTAACGACATTCGCGGACTTGCTCAGCTCATCGTGGCAAAACACCGTTCCGGTGCCGTCGGCGACGTAAAGCTACGGTTCGTATCAAAGTATGCCAAATTTGAGAATTGGGAACAGGGTTACAACGTGCTTCAGGAGACCCTTTCCGAAACTCCCCTGAAACTTGGCTCCAAAATGAACAATGCCCAGCTCGACTCGCCGATGCCACCTTCCCCATTCTCCCTCGGCTCACCCTTGCAATCCGGAGGAATGCCCGACATCATGCCGGGTCCGGGAGATGCCGACATACCTTTCTGACCGGATCTGAACATATACCATTACAATCCATCCCACAGAATCCATCCTATCCAATCCGTATCGGATTAAAAAATAGGATGGATTCACATTTCTAAACATTTTAGTGAACCTCTCCCCACCTCCTTTTGTTTTATTTACAAAACATTAAAAAATCAAAGGTTATGGATAGCAAGGAAAAACACACAAACGAATCGGCCAACGCCGATATTATAGAAAATTCTATGAGAGCAGAAGCACGAAACCGCAAACGTGAAAGCACACGTAAAATCAACAGCCTGTGGCTATGGCTTGGAGTACTTATCTTGATTGCCATTCTTCTATACTGGCTATTCAGCATAGGTATTATGGAAAGTCTTGCCGGAGTATTCAACGGCTGATAACGGCAAACCAACACCCGGCCATTCATAGTCCTATCAAAGGGCTTATCACCAGATCAGACAAGACCGGGAACCTGCCCCCAGAGTACACACTCCGGGGGCTTTTTTCATACCCCACACCATCTTAATAATCATCCATAAGCAAATATTGCTTGTATCAAAATAATAATCGTCCATCCGCAAATCGATACCCCAAAAAAACGACGAGAGGACGACTCCTTTAACGGAATCGTCCTCATCAGTCTCTTCTACATCCGGAATTACTTACCGGCGATATGGTCAGATACTGTTAACGAAGCGCGACCTTTTGCGCGACGACGAGACAACACTTTGCGACCATCTTTTGTCGCCATTCTTTCACGGAATCCATGTTTGTTTACCCTTCTGCGGTTGGAGGGCTGAAATGTTCTTTTCATTGTATATTGATTGTTTAATTTCTGATTTCCCTACTGATTTTCGGAGTGCAAAATTAGGAAATATCTTTCATTTTCACAAATTTCGCACCACTTTTTTATGTTCATCAATCATTTATCACTGTCTACACCCCTATTTTCTCTTTCGTTTTTCCCATTTTTTTATTAATTTTGCAACAAAATACGGGGGAGTCTCCCGATTCCTCTCCAATAATAAGAACATTACAACTACACTTTTAAGGATATGATGAACGCTCAAGACATCAAAAACGGCACCTGCATCCGCATGGATGGCCGTCTCTATTTCTGTGTTGAATTCCTTCACGTGAAACCGGGCAAGGGCAACACATTCATGCGCACAAAGCTCAAGGATGTGGTCGACGGCAGAGTGCTCGAACGCCGCTTCAACATCGGTGAGAAACTTGAAGACGTGCGCGTGGAGCGTCGTCCCTACCAGTATCTATATGCTGAGGGTGGCGACGACATCTTCATGAACAACGAGACTTTCGACCAGGTGCCCATCAATAAGGAACTCGTCACCGGTGCAGCCTTCATGAAAGAGGGCGATGTGGTGGAAGTGGTAAGCGATGCCTCTACCGACACTGTGCTCTATGCCGAGATGCCTATCAAGACAGTCCTCAAGATCACTTACACTGAGCCGGGACTCAAAGGCGACACTGCAACCAACACTCTCAAACCCGCTACCGTGGAGACCGGCGCAACTGTACGCGTACCTCTCTTCGTCAACGAGGGCGAGCTTATTGAGGTTGACACCCGCACAGGCGAATACGTTGGCCGTGTAAAGGCATAATCTGCATCGTCACACTCAATACCGACATATATGTCTGCCACTGCTTCCCCATCCTTTTCAATCATCGTACCGGTCTACAACCGACCGGATGAGATTAACGATCTGCTAAAAAGTCTTGACCAACAGACCGACAAAGATTTTGAAATTGTCATCGTTGAAGACGGCTCGACAGTAAGATGCGGGAAGCAATGCGAATCTTTCAAGAAAAGCATACGCATAAAATATTTCTACAAAGACAACGAAGGGCGAAGCATCGCCCGGAATTACGGCATGGACAGAGCCGACGGAGATTTCTTCATCTTCGTCGACTCTGACTGCATTCTGCCCCCTGACTATATCGCATCGCTGAAGAAGGCTATTGCCGAGAAACCTGCCGATTGCTTCGGCGGTCCGGATGCAGCCCACGAATCCTTCTCCGACACACAGAAAGCCATAAACTACGCAATGACATCATTCCTGACCACCGGAGGGATACGTGGCGGTAAGATGTCGATGGAGAAATTCACTCCGCGCACGTTCAACATGGGATTCTCACGCAAGGTGTGGGAGAAAGTAGGCGGATTCCGTGAGATGTTCAGCGAGGATATCGACATGAGCACACGCATCCGTCTTGCCGGATTCTCAATAACACTATATCCCGACGTGGCGGTGTTTCACAAACGCAGGGTTAATTTCAAGAAATTCTGGCGTCAGGTGCACGTATTCGGCATGTCGAGAATCACTTTGCAGCTTCTGTATCCCGGCTCCATGAAAGCCGTGCATTGGCTGCCTGCGCTTTTCGTAGTGGGCGCATTGGCAATGTTGATTGGAGCCTGCTTCTGCAAATGGCTGATACTCCCACTTATCATATATATCCTTGCCCTTTGGATCTGGGGCATAATCTCCACCCGCAGCCTAAAGATCGGCACGATGGGCGTAGGTGCTGCAATGGTGCAGCTGTCAGGATACGGCACCGGTTTCATCCGGGCATACGTATGGAAGATTCTGCTGCGACACGGACGCGACATTGATGACGAGATTGAACGGCGACGCGGGAAATAACTTACTGCAAAGCCATGAACGACCTCCCACCTCTCAATTCTTACCCTGAAATCAGTTCTCAAATAACAACCCGTACTGTAAAAGAGATGGATCCCGACCAGCAACCTCGCGAAAAGGCTGAGAAATATGGATGCGGTGTTCTGTCTATTCCGGAACTTTGGGCATTGATATTGCGAGTAGGCACTCCAGGAATGCCTATCACCGACCTATGCCGCAACATCATGCACGACAACGATGGTTCGCTTCACAAACTCGAACGTCGCACACGTGCCGAACTGCGTAAGATCAAAGGCATCGGTACAACGAAGAGCATACAGGTGGAAGCTGTCATGGAGTTGATCAAACGATATTGCACGGAAGAGATTCCGATAGAGGATCCCATCACTAATTCCTCCATGATTTTCCAACGTATGCGCAACAGCATCGGTAATCTTGACCATGAACAGATCTGGATTCTCCTGCTCAACCGCCGTAACCAGATAATCAAGCAATACACGCTCACCACCGGCACGAGCGTAGCTTCCCTATTTGACCTCAAGAAAGCTCTGAAATTCGCCCTTACGGAAAATGCGGAAGGGATAATAATGGTGCACAACCATCCCTCAGGCGGTACACGCCCCAGTCCGCAGGACGACAGAATCACACAAGACCTCAAGAAAGGGTGTGAATACCTCCAGCTCCGTATGCTCGACCACGTGATCGTCACAAGCAACGACTACTACAGCTACATGGACAACGGCAAAATCTAAAAAGTTATAAGATTAGGAGCCGGCGAGGCGATTGTAGAGGGTGTCGGCGCCACTCCTTACCTCCTCGCGGAGATGGTGCAGGCTTATACTGTCGGCTTCAAATGCGCCGACAAGATATTTATGGAATATTATACGGCGGCATCTGTCGTCAATCGTCTCTATGGGCAACTCCCCGTTCTCAACCATATCCAGCACGCGATTTATCTCTTCGCCCGTATCTGCCGGAGCCACCACTATATCCGCTCCCGCCTTCAGCGCATCCGCAGCATGATACCCGGCAACCCCTCCCATATTGAGGGCATCCGTAAGTACGAGACCCGAAAATCCCATATCGTCACGCAACAGGTCGCCTATAACGACAGACGACACCGCCGCCGGCAATGACTGCGGATCTATCGCCGGAACTGCAAGATGACCCGCCATGACCCCCGACAAACCTGCATCTATATAGCTACGGAAGGGATAGAGGTCAATACTGTCCAAAAGATGGAGCGAACGACTTATCACAGGCAACGACTTATGGCTATCCACCGCCGGACTACCATGACCGGGAAAATGCTTCGCCACACTGATGACTCGCCCCGATTCAAGTCCGCGGGCATACGCCACTCCCAAATCCGCGACCCTCTTGGGATCACTCCCAAACGAACGGCTACCTATGACCCCATTCGGATTCTCAACCACGTCAACCACCGGACCGAGAACCATATTTATACCTACCCGCCGGCACTCCCTCGCCACCTCAGCACCATAATCAAACAGCAACGGCTCATCAGCCTCATCGCCAAGACGTCCGTTGCGTGGGAAACCGGGGGCATCGGTAAGACGCATACCGAGCCCCCATTCCGCATCAATAGCGATAAAAAGCGGAATCTCCGCCATTGCCGCCACCCTTGTCATCTCTGCCGCCGACCTCAGATTCCCTTTCAGCAATACAATACCACCCACATGATAATCAGACATATATCTTTTCAGACGTAGTATCGTCTCCTTATCATCACTGGCATAGACGGTCGGCATAAAACATTGCCCCACACGCTGCTCAAGCGTCATGGTCGCCACGATGGAATCGGCAAGGTGGTCTATCCGTGATGTAATGTCAGATGCCACCGGCTCATCACTTCCGACAGACACGGAATCATCCGCATCCGACGCCACGCGATTGCCGCTGCATCCGGCTGATACCAACCAGAACATGACCGCCATGCACCATCTCGTCGCTCTCATGATCATAATCCTCCAACCATCATAACCATACAGTCTTTACAAATCGGCAATCCTGCGATGGTGCTATCGGCAGACCCAGATCACGACAGTTGACAAACCACTCCAATATCGGGGCACTCACCTCACGATCGTCAACCCACACCTTTTGGTGATTGGCAAGAGTGACCATATCATCGTTACCTTCAGCTACGTAATCTATCGTGCCTACAAGATAAGTCTTCTCCGGGTCCATCTCTGTATTGTCAATGACAAGACGTATGAAATTCCCCTCTCCGTCAGTGACCACGCGAGTGTTGCCGCTGATAGCCTCGCCACCCTTACGCGCCGCCACACGCATCGCCTCTATGATATCCTTACCCTTTATGCTCATGATGACGAAATGATTCGAGAAGGGATACGTGGAGAGAATCTGACCTTCAGTCACGTCGCCTGCACTCATATCCTGACGTATACCACCGATGTTCATTATCGACATATCGACTCTCGGTATATCCATACCTGTCTGACGCAAAGAATCTGCCTTATGGTTGGCATACCACAATCCGAAATCAGCAGTAAGATTCGCCATTCCGCATGAATTGTTACGCATGTCATACAACGAGGTTGACACTACATGAGAATTGACGGAATCCACCACATGTTTATACGGTGCAAGAAACGAGATGATACGTTGGTCATAGTCCGATTCAGGGAAACGAGACGTGACCGGAATCAACTCATAATCCACCTTCGAGCCATCGATACCCTTCAGCCCGTCAAGATCCACAGTCAGTTTACCCACATATTTACCATACTTACCGGTCTGGACGATTCTCACCGGTCGTCCTTCTGCGTTATCCACCAACGAGGGATACTTCTTTGGATTGGCAGGGTCAATAAGAGTGTGGGAATGTCCGCCGATGATTATGTCTATGTCGCGGCTTGACTTCGCAAGATTCACGTCGCCCGGCTTATCATTCGACGTGACATAACCGATATGAGTCACCGCCACCACAAGATCGCACTTCTTCTTATTCTTCAGAAAAGCGGCGGTCTCATTGGCAGTCTTTATCACATCCTTGAAATTTACGTCGATACTTTTCTCTGATATCAGACTTCGCGGATCGATATTTATCCCGAAGAAACCTATCTTCTTCCCCCCTATCTTCTTTATGACATACGGCTGCATGATGCCATCCATATACGTGCCGGAGAAATCATAGTTTGCCGACAGGCGTGCTCCTTTAAGAGTCCTGTATTTCTCCGCAAGGTCTTTCATTCCGTTGTCAAACTCATGATTTCCGAGAATGTTTATGTCATACCCTATCATGTTGAGGAGAGGATATTCCACTTCACCCCTGAAATATTTGAAATAAAGCGAACCCTGCACCACATCGCCGGCATTCACCATCAGCACATTCCTCTCCGCCTTTCTCACGGAATCGACCACTGCCTTAAGCTGCAACATTCCACCCATGCCATCCTTAGCCGGTTCTATCGAGGAGTGCGTGTCATTTGTGTGAAGTATCACGAGTTTCTCGGCACTAGTCGGAAAACTCAAGGCGGCAAGTCCCAACAAAGAGACCGCCGCCTTTCTAAGTATTGAATCTATCATTATTCTGTCAGTAATATTTATCCACTGTGACCGGCTCTCCGAAACAGCCGGACACCATGACATCAATCTTCAATCAGATCCTCACCTGTCATGTCAGCAGGCTTTGCCACGCCCATTATATGGAGCAACGAGGGAGCCACGTCGGCAAGACGCCCATCCTTCACCTTGGCATCCTTATTGCCGATATAGATGAACGGCACGGGATTCAGGGAGTGGGCAGTGTTGGGAGTGCCATCCTCGTTGAGTGCGTGATCAGCATTGCCGTGGTCAGCGATGATGATTGTGCCGTAGCCATGAGCCTTGGCAGCCTCTACCACTTTCTCCACGCATTTGTCGAGAGTCTCCACAGCCTTCTGTATGGCGGGATATACACCGGTATGACCCACCATGTCACCGTTTGCGAAGTTCACAACGATGAAGTCATACTTATCGCTATCGATTGCCTCAACAAGTTTCTCAGTCACCTCGGGTGCGCTCATCTCCGGCTGAAGATCGTATGTGGCAACCTTCGGAGAAGGTACGAGTATACGGTCTTCACCCTCAAACGGAGCTTCACGTCCACCATTGAAGAAGAATGTCACATGAGCATATTTCTCAGTCTCAGCGATGTGGAGCTGCTTCTTGCCATCGCGTGAAAGCACCTCTGCAAGAGTGTCGGGCACATCGGATTTGGAGAACAGTATATGCACGCCCTTGAATGAGTCATCATACGGAGTCATGCAATAATACTGCAGGTCAGGAATCGGGTTCATCCCGTCTTCTGAATGCTGGGTGAGCACAGTAGTCAGCTCTTTCGCACGGTCGTTGCGATAGTTGAAGAAGATCACAACGTGTCCGGCACCGATTCTGCCATCCACATTGTCGTTGACGATAGGTTTGAGGAATTCGTCGGTCACGCCTTCAGCGTATGATTCCTCTACTGCCTCTATCACGTTTTCCGTATGCTTACCCTCACCATACACGAGAAGATTATATGCCTCTTTCAGACGCTCCCAACGATGGTCGCGGTCCATGGCATAGTAGCGTCCAATCACAGATGCGATAGTGCCCGCGCTCTTGTCGCAATGCTCCTTTATCTCCTTAAGGAATCCGGCACCGCTCTTGGGGTCGGTGTCACGGCCATCCATGAAACAGTGCAGGAACACTCTCTGGAGATCGTAAGCCTTGGCAGTGTCGCAAAGGGCATAGAGATGGTCAAGGCTGGAGTGTACACCACCAGCAGATGCAAGACCCATGAAATGGATAGGCACGTTGTGCCGACGTGCGTAAGAGAATGCAGCCTTAATCTCAGGATTCTCGGCAAATGACCCGTCGGCGATGGCACGGTTGATCTTCACAAGATCCTGATATACCACACGTCCGGCACCGATATTCAAGTGACCCACCTCAGAGTTACCCATCTGTCCGTCGGGCAGACCTACATTCTCGCCGCTTGCCTGAAGCTTTGAATTGGGATAGTTGGCAAACAGGCTGTCCATATAAGGTGTCGGGGTGTTAAAAATCGCATCATCCTTGGCATGGTCGCCCAGACCATATCCATCGAGGATGATAAGTAATGCTTTGTTTGACATAACTTTATTGTTTATTCTAAATTTTTATCTTTCTACTTCTTACGCCCGTTGAGACAAGTGGGCTGCAATACTAATTGTTTTGCAAAAATACTCATAATTTTTCAATCTCAACGAAAATTCGGCGGATAAAAGTTGTTGAAGTTGTTTAAAATGTAAAAAAAAGACAATCCCACATTTGGGGACTGCCTTATGAGATGATGTCTAAGCCTGACCGACTGATTATTTGTCAGCCTTCTTAACGATACGCTCTTTGATACGAGCCTTCTTACCTGTAAGATTGCGGAGGTAGTAAAGTTTCGCACGACGTACCTTGCCGTATTTGTTGACAGTGATTGACTCGATAAACGGAGACTCGATAGGGAAGATTCTCTCCACGCCGATACCGTCTGAGATCTTACGCACTGTGAAACGCTTCTTGTCCTCGCTACCGTTGATGCGGATAACCACACCACGATACTGCTGGATACGCTCCTTGTTACCCTCTTTGATACGGTAAGCTACTGTGATAGTGTCACCGGGGCCAAACTCATCAAACTGCTTTTTGGGAGTGGCAAATGCCTCCTCCGCGATTTTGATCAAATCCATTGTGTTATTGAGATTTTATGTATTACTTGCAATGTAACGAGCCACCGTGTCTCGCCAGAGATTACAAATTCGGTGCAAAGTTACTATTTTTCCCTCACTTATGCAAGTGTTTGTGATAGTTTATCGTTGATAGTGGATAGTTTATGGTCAAACTATCTACCATAACTCCCCCTTTAGGGGGTTGGGAAGTCTGCTAAATCAACTCCCCTATGTTCAATCCGAGATTAAGCATTATCGAGGATGCGCTCTTGTGGGGCATGGAATATGCCACGCCTAAGGAGAATGTGCGCACCTTTATCCCTATACCCGCTGAGAATCCGGAAAGGAAATTGCGCTGATACGCACTCATGTCGGTGCGGGTCTTATAATTATAGGCAAGATCCACGTAGAACCTATCAGTCGGCACGTATTGCACCCCAAATATCAGATGCCGGAAAAGATTGCTTCCGAAGCTTGATTTCGGCTTCAGGTCGCCCTCCTCCCCCTCATCAGCGGAATGCCCATAATAAGGGAGATTCCATTTCGTGAGATTATGGGCTGTGATTCCGATTGAGAATGGCGACTCCCCTATCCCCTTCATGAATCCGAACTGCACGTCGAAAGGCAGACGGTCATAGCTCTCCTCAAAACGCTTTAGCTGTCCGCCCATGTTTTTCAGGACAAACGACAATGACAAATCCCGCTCATCATTATAATAGTTGATGCCGACATCCGCAGCCATTGCAAATGCAGAATATTGCTCGTAGCCACTGTAGATCATCTTCAGATTGATGCCTCCACGCAGACGGTCGGTGATATCATGGGAATAAGTGCCCTCAAACACTATATCCGTCGGCGTGAAACTCCCCGTAGGAGTACCATCGGGAAGATAGCCGGCGATCTCGCCATAGTTGAGATACCTCACCCCGGCAGCCCATGCACCACGCTCTCCCACTCCCATACCGAAACGCACCCCGGCGAAATTCGCGCTACCCATATAATGCATGTAGCTCACCGCCACCTGCCTGTCGACCTCCTGACCGAGCAAGGCGGGATTCTCCTGGGCAAGCGCCACGTCATCATCTATCAAGGCTATTCCTCCGCCTCCAAGCGCAAAGGCATGGCTTGAAGTGGGCACATCAAGAAATTCGTAGGCAGAACGCCCGGTCTGGGCGGTCGCGCTGCATGCGGCGAGCGCAAGCAATATCATTGTTTTGGTTCGCGTAAGTTTCATTCAGCAAATGTCAGATCAAAGAGATATTTTGCACCATCTGACTAATTCTAAAACGTCAACATCCACATTCTATTGTACCATCCGGCATCCCTATTGCCCCACCCGTGTCGCTCACCCTCACCTCATCCCCTTCCCGACCATTTTTTGGCATTATCTCCCCTCAAAACACCCCCGAACTGTGAATAAATGTAAAACTATTTTAAATTACCAAATTCTTATGCCATATTTTTTGGAAAATAAAAACAGCGGTTCTATATTTGCATCATCAAATTTTCCAAACTACATAAATGAAAATTCATACACTTCTATTCCTAATCGGTACAACCCTCGGAGCTATCGCTCCATCTATGGCATCAGCCCAGACGTGCCGTATTGCTTCCGGAGTAAACTCCGAAGGCTACATGACCTTCAAGGAGGTTTATGAGTTTGACTATGTAGAGGAGAAGCCCAAATTCCCCGGCGGCGGCGCAGCTCTCCTGAATTATATCAACGAGACGCGACGCTATCCTGCGGAAGCATACTCTAAAGGGGTGGAAGGCAGGGTGACTTGTGCATTCGTCATAAATGCCGACGGCAAGGTCAGCCATGTCTCCGTTCTACGCGGGGTTGAGCCCTCTCTCAACAAAGAGGCGATGCGCATCTTCTCAAAGATGCCGGCTTGGGTGCCCGGCAAGATCGAGGGTCGGGCGGTCCCCGTAAGAGTGATCTGCGCGGTGCCATTCAGGAAATGAATCCCCGGATGTCTCCGACAGTTGCAAATTGTTAGCTTTTTACAACATCATATTGAATAGTTTTGATTTTTAGCACAGAAAAAGGATTGACCGTGAGGCCAATCCTTTTTATTTCCAATGAGATGTAGCGGCATCCGCATCCATCCGCAATTATTCCACCAGCGCTGCAACGATATCCTCGTCAAGCTGAGTGATGACAATCTTACCCTCACGGCCAAGCCATCCGAAGGCTGCCATGATTTCATCTTTTTTCAATTTTGTTGCTTTTTTGATTTGTTTGAGACCAAGTGAACGGGTATCTGATTTTTCAAGCGCCTTATAGACCTCTCCTGCCCATGTTCCAATTGAATCAATGTCCATAGTTTTGATAATTTATTTTGTTAATAACTTCTGAATTTATACTTTACACTCCCACGCACAATCGGCATGCACACAAGCGAGGGCATCATTCCATGCCATTCCCAGGCATGACTGACAACACCCCCTTTATCTTTCAACAATCTTACATCATATTTTGTTGTCTATTGTGCATCTCAATCCATTTATATAATTTTGCAACACGCGAATTTTTAACAATGGGAATTTTTCTCTATGAGCAAGAAAAAGACATCTGCACCTCTCCGGTCGGCAGTGATAGGCGAAGGAAGGGTGATTAGAAATACGGGTAGCTCCTATATCGTGCGCCTCGACAATGGCGACGAGCTGCAATGCCGCATTAAAGGCAACTTCCGCATTAAGGGGATACGCACCACAAATCCTGTGGCGGTAGGCGACATTGTGACCGTAGCAAAGGCGGCTGACGATGCCGACTATATCACGGCGATAGCTCCACGCTCCAACTATATCATACGCCGGGCGTCAAACCTATCGAAGGAGAGCCATATACTCGCATCCAACATCGACCTCGCCGTGCTTGTGGCGACTCTGCGCGAACCCGTCACGACAACCACTTTTATCGACCGGTTTCTCGCCACTGCGGAAGCATATTCCGTGAAAAGCGCACTCATCATCAACAAGGAGGACCTCTGGGACGAAATCGACTGTGAACTCGCCGATGCCTTAAAGAACCTTTACGAATCAATCGGATATCCGGTGTTCTTCGCATCGGCATCCTCCGGGAAAGGGATTCCGGAGATAACCTCATTCCTATCCGGGAAAATCACTCTGCTGGCAGGCAACAGCGGCGTGGGCAAGTCATCGTTGATAAATGCCATTGTCCCCGGAGCCGACCTGCGCACCGGAGAGATATCCGACATACATCACACCGGCACACACACAACGACATTCTCCGAGATGATAGATCTTTCCGGAGGCGGCGCGTTAATCGACATACCGGGAGTCAGAGGTTTCGGCACAATAGATTTCAAGCCGGAAGAGGTGGGGCATTTCTTCCCGGAGATATTCCGCATCTCGCGCGACTGCCGTTACAGCGACTGCAAGCATACGGGCGAACCGGGATGCGCAGTCATTCCCGCCGTGGAAGAACACTATATCGCCGAAAGCCGATATGCATCATATCTATCCATTCTTGAGGAGGCTTCGGAAGAGGCAGGCGCAGATAAATACCGTAAGCCTTTCTGACCCTGCAATACGCCGGAATCTACGCCCCTATCATAAAATCTTGGTGCGACAGAGCGTCACTCCGTCAATGACGACGATAGGATATGCTCCAGATCCTGTGTGCTCACCCTCACCGTTATCACTCCATCCTTGGCTACAGAGATACCTCCGGTCTCCTCGCTTACGATGACGCACACGGCATCCGTCTCCTGGCTCATGCCGAGTGCCGCCCTATGGCGCAGACCGAGATTCTTCGGGATATCCATGTCATGACTTACAGGAAGGATACACCCCACTGAAGTGATCCGGTTGGATGCTATTATCATGGCACCGTCATGCAGCGGGGAGTTCTTGAAAAATATATTCTCTATGAGACGCATATTTATGGCGGCATCTATGATATCACCGGTCTTCTCATAGACAGTCAGAGGCATCTTGCGCTGAAACACAATCAACGCGCCCGTCTTGCTCTTGCTCATGCTCATGCAGGCATACACCACTGCCATGACACGTGCATGACTCGCCTCATCATTCCCCTTCTCATGACGGAAAAGACGCTTGATAAATTTCAGACGCCCGTGAGAGCCTATGTCGATAAGGAAACGCTTGATCTGATCCTGAAAAAGAATGACAAGGACTATCACCCCTATGCTCATAAACTTGTCGAGGATAGAGCCGGTCAGCCGCATGTCGAAAATCTCAGATGCCAGTACCCACAAAACGAAAAACACCAGCACTCCGTAGAACAGACTCAGAGTGCCACTGTTTTTCATCATCCTGTAGACGTAAAACAGGAGTAACGCGATTATAAGGATATCGACTATATCTTTTATTCCGAAATTTATCATGTCGCTAAATTAGTTGAAAATTCTTTTTAATCAAGATGCCCGGAAGCATCAGCCCCGACTCTCTCTGAGCGCCGTCATCAGACGTACAGTCTGCACAGCAGGGCGCACGTCATGCACACGGATTATATTTGCCCCCCTGTCTATGGCAATCGCATCGAGGGCAACAGTTCCGCCAAGGCTCTCGTCAGGAGTGATGCCGAGAGTGCGCCAAATCATGGTCTTTCTGGATATTCCCGCAAGCACAGGCATACCCATCTTCACAAATTCCCCCAATTCATCCAGCAGCCGGAAATTCTGTTCCACAGTCTTTGCAAATCCGAAACCGGGGTCGATGATAATGTCGTTTACACCCATCCCCCTCAACTCGTATGTCTTCTTTGAAAGGTCGGTTATCACCTCCGCCGTCACGTCGGCGTAATCTGTCAGCGACTGCATAGTGGAGGGATTGCCGCGCAGATGCATAAGCACGTATGCCACTCTCATATCAGCCACTGCCTGTTGAATCTCCGGGTCAAGTGTGCCGCCACCGATATCGTTGATTATGTCTACATTCCATTCCTCCACACAACGTCTCGCCACCGAGGCACGGAACGTGTCAACGCTCACAGGTATATCCGGAGCCACATCCCTTATCACTTCAAGCGCGACTGCCAGACGGGAATATTCCTCCGTGGCACTAACGTCGGTAGCACCCGGACGCGACGAATACCCCCCGACATCAAGTATATCTACGCCATCAGCCACCATACCCGCAACTCTTGTGCGGATATCGGCGGCTGATGATGTGCGGCTTCCCTTATAGAAGCTGTCGGGGGTGGCATTGACTATTCCCATCACCTTCGGCACACGGAAATCCATGAGTCTCCCCCGTATGTTGATCGTAAGATCCACTTTCTGCTACTTATAATTGGTTAACAATGGCTCACGAGCGGTTGGCACGCTTGCGCTCATTCTCATCGAGTATAATCTTTCTCAGACGCAGATGGTTGGGAGTAACCTCCACATACTCATCCTCCTTGATATACTCAAGAGCCTCCTCAAGCGAGAACACAATCGGCGGAACAATACGCGCCTTATCGTCGGCTCCCGACGCACGCATATTGGTGAGTTTCTTTGATTTCGTCACGTTGACAACGATATCATTATCCTTGGCGTTCTCACCCACCACCTGGCCGGCATACACCTCTTCCTGCGGGAAGATGAAGAACTTGCCACGATCTTGAAGCTTGTCGATTGCGTAGGCGTAGGCTGTGCCTGCCTCCATGGCGATAAGCGATCCGTTGGTTCTGCGCTCTATATCCCCTTTCCACGGCTGATACTCCAGGAATCGGTGAGCCATGATAGCCTCTCCGGCTGTAGCGGTCAGCACATTATTCCGGAGTCCGATGATGCCGCGTGACGGAATCACAAACTCGATATTGATACGGTCGTTCTGAGTCTCCATCGAAAGGATATCACCCTTACGACGGGTAACCATATCGATCACCTTAGAGCTATATTCCTCCGGCACATTGATGGTCAACGACTCAACCGGCTCACATTTTTTGCCGTCGATCTCCTTGATGATTACCTGCGGCTGACCCACCTGCAACTCGTAGCCCTCACGACGCATAGTCTCTATGAGGATTGAAAGATGAAGCACACCACGTCCAAACACCGACCACTTGTCTTCATTATCACCCTTCTTAACACGAAGCGCGAGGTTTCTGTCGAGCTCTCTCTCCAGACGGTCAGCGATATGACGGGAAGTGACAAACTTACCATCCTTTCCGAAGAAAGGTGAATCGTTGATCGTGAAGGTCATCGACATTGTGGGCTCATCGATAGCTATTCTGGGGAGTGGTTCGGGATTATTGATGTCAGAAACAGTGTCGCCGATCTCAAAATTGTCAAGTCCGACAATTGCGCAGATATCGCCGCTGCTCACCTCCTGCACCTTCTTGCGTCCCATTCCCTCGAATGTGTGCAGCTCCTTGATGCGCTGCTTCACAACGCTACCGTCTTTCTTGCACAACGCAATGTCCATACCCTCACGCAGAGTGCCGCGATGCACACGCCCCACAGCGATACGTCCGACATAGCTGCTGAAGTCAAGGCTCGTGATAAGCATCTGCGGATCACCCTCTATCTGGGTCGGAGCAGGGATATATTCGATTATGGCATCCAATACGGCAGTGATATCCTCCGTCGGCTTACGCCAATCAGTCGACATCCAGTTCTGTTTCGCAGAGCCGTAGATTGTAGGGAAGTCAAGCTGGTCTTCCGTAGCGTTCAGATTAAACATGAGGTCGAAAACCATCTCATTGACCTCATCGGGACGGCAGTTGGGTTTGTCAACCTTGTTGACCACCACCACCGGCTTCAGACCCATCTGAATAGCTTTCTGAAGCACAAACCTCGTCTGAGGCATCGGACCCTCGAAAGCATCCACGAGCAGCAGACATCCGTCAGCCATATTAAGCACACGCTCCACTTCGCCACCGAAATCGGCGTGCCCCGGGGTGTCTATTATATTGATCTTTGTACCCTTATAATTGATTGATACGTTCTTAGAAAGAATTGTGATACCTCTTTCTCGTTCCAAGTCATTATTGTCGAGAATCAGTTCGCCGGTAGATTGATTGTCTCGGAAGAGATGTCCGGCGAGAAGCATCTTGTCGACCAGCGTAGTCTTGCCATGGTCGACATGCGCGATTATCGCGATGTTGCGGATGTCTTGCATATAAAGTCGTTGATATTCGGCTGCAAAGTTACAAATTTTTATTGATATACAAAGCCACTTGACTCCCATTTTAAAAAGTCAAATGGCTTTACACGTCTCATTTCTTCAAAAATTAACACCTTAACTCAGATTCTGTTTGAAGCATATAATTAATGTCCAACTTCAGAATTTTGCCATGTCAGTAATCCCAATCGAATGAGTATTCATCCACGTAGAGAACGGCACCGGCTCCTCCGGTGAAGTAATCGCCATATTTGGAGGCTGCATTCGTGATCAGCAGATAGGACGGTGCCTTTGAGGTGCTTCTGTATTTCAATTCTATCTCAAACGGCTGGTAATCATCCATCGTGCCGCTATAGATTAATTCGCCGTAGGCTATGACGTAGTCGGCATTCTTGTCAAACAGTTGCCTGTTCTTCGGATTCGTGCGTATCTCAAACGGAGCGGTCCAGTCAGTGAGTGCCACATAAATATGACACGAATCCGGACGACCTTTCAAATCCGCAAATTCCGAACTTGCATAATTGATCTCTGCCGTCTTATATTGATAATATCCTCTCAATCTGGTGGGACGCAATGACCACGGGCGACCAAAATCAAGTATGCCGTTCGTACCGTCAACCTTCACAAACGAACCGGTATATATCGACCCAGCCGCCAACTTCCCGACCGGACCGATACCAACGAATTTAGTATTGAGTTCTGCCGCCTGACCCTTTCCCGTCGACGTGTGATCCGTGGGTACCACATTGCTTTGTCCGAGTGTAGCCGCACCGGTATTGCCCGTATCCCAATACTGATTGCCATCCTCATTCCACGGACACCATATCTTATTGTTCTTAAGCCACCATTGATCAAACGATCCATCCGGGATATCAGCTGTCGCATCCGTAGTCACTTTCACCTCATTACCGATATTAGTTGCAGCCACAGCCCTGACCACATACTCCGTAAGTGGCGAGAGATGCTTTATGCAACCCACTACCGCACCCGAAGTCTGCGTCACGTCGGAAGTGGGCACGTCAATCCATTCCGTATCCGATGCCTTACGATACTGGAAACCTCCGCTCATATCCGACGGACAGCTGCCGTAAGCCCATATCACGCGGCTCCAGGCATCAACCCTATCCGTATTCACAAGCATCTCCACCCGCTCCACATAAATGGTCCATTCATCGGTGCGTCCGAATGTCGAAACGTTGATCCTCACCGGTCGTGAGAAATCATATTCCTCTCCAGCCATCAGATCAGGCGTCATGGTGGAAACGCCCGCAGCCCCAAGCTTTACCGACGTGATACGGAGTTGCGAGAGATCTGCCGTCTGAGGCACATTGACAATGACACGTTTACCTATATAATCCACAACCGACTCACCCACCTGTCCTTCAATCGTAAAATAACGTTCTATCGGCTGTTCCGCCTTCACCACCCACTGGTAATTCTGATAACGGTCGATATTGACCACAATAGGATGCGACAGGTCATATACCCCCTCCAACAGATCCGGAACAGCTACCCCACCTTCACTTACAGTGAATACGGAGAACTTCACATTCTCAATATCAACCTCCTCTCCAAGATAAACCACAGCCGAGAAATCCGTTGAGTCAATCGTGGCACCACGTATCTCCCCCACAGCCTCAAGCGATGTTATATTCTGTTGGATAATAGGATACGGAAGATCATTCTTTATGCATCCTTGCAAAAAGAGAATCCCGATAACGATCAATATATATCCCTCTAATTTCCGCATTTACTCTATTTTTTCATTTCTGTCATTATTATCAGCATTGACATTATTGTCAGTATTGTCAATAATGTCAAATACTTACCGCAATACCCAGATTAATATTAAAGATATTGAATCTGAAGTTCATGCCTGAGGTAAGACGGTTTCCCGTGCTGACACCATTCTCAGTCTGTTTCTCATTCTTCAGGCTGAACCCGAACACACCGAACGACACGTTGAACGACACCTCCTTCATGATGAAGATACTTACACCCGGCGAGAAATTAAGAGCCGCCTTCAACGTATTGGTATGCGTCTGCTTCAATTCGCCGGCATACGGACGGATAAAATCCGAATTGCCCGAAGAGAGGGCAAGGGCAACCTCATTAAATATGCCGAACCTGCCCCGACGAGCCATACCGAAATACTGGGTAAAGATAAATTCTGCGGCATAAGACTCGCTACGGTAAGTGATATCCTTCAGATTGAAATTCATATCATCATCAATATCCATCTTAAACGAGCCTACACTCCCCTTACCGGAAGTATATCCGAGACGCAATCCAAGACCCATGTTGCTTCTTATGAAATAAGACACGTATGGCCGCACCGAGAATATATGTCCGTTGATGTCAATGTCCGACATGAGATCAAACACCTCAAGGTCTTTTGTATCTATCTCGCCATACGATGCCGTGATACCGAATTGCCATATACCTTTCGGTATGAAAAGATAGTTGAACAGTCCCCTGTCAAACCGTCCGAGATTCCTGTCTCGAAGAATCATCTTCAGGGTGTCGCCCCGAAACGTGACAAGCTCACTGCTGTCGATTTTCTTCTCGTCGTCAACCACCTTGGAATGCCCCTTCAGCAGAACCGATACTGCATCTTTCAACGAATCTGGCACCCACAAATAGTTTCCACCTATTCTTTCCGGCACACGTATCTCATTTTCACCAATATCTCCGGCAACCGAATCACGCTTCTCCGCATTATTCTCCGGCAAATTTACATCCGATACTCTTGTATCGGGTGATACGGATGAAACAGGTGAAACACTTGAAACAGGTGAAACAGGTGAAACAGGTGAAACAGCCGAAATACTCGGAACCGGATTATCCACACGTTCCGGATCCTTACGCTCTCCGTCTACAATCCTGAACACACCATGACGCACCACTGAATCCGACTCTATCACCGAATCCGTGCGGAGAATGATCTCCTTGCGCAGTATGGTGGTTTTACGGATTATGGTGTCGGTCTTCACGATTGCCCTCTTTTTCCCATCGCCATTGTCAGGCTCTCTATTACCCGACCATCCGGCTGCGGCAACCATAAGACAGAGAAAAGCTGTTGTAATCATTCTTTTCATAATCGTCACAGATAAAATGCCATACCGAATGATATGGAAAACAGATTAATACGAAAATTTGCAGACTTTGCCTTACGGTGCGACACGTAGATCTGATCACGTATCGCCTTAGTATGGACATAGCTGAATCCAAGGACACCGACATTCACCTCAAGCGCGGAATAATTGCTAAGGAATACGCATATACCCGGAGCCAGACCCACGTCGAAAGAGAGATTACGCTCATACGTGCCGGTCAGATCCTTTCCAACACCGGTAGTAATCTTTGACTGACCTCCACCCATCTGAAGCTGCAGCTCGCTGAAAAATCCGAAACGCTTGGAATTACCTATCGAGAAATAATTACGCATCATCACGGTGCCGTAATAATTATGGCTTAACCTGTAGAGATGATCCACGTTGTATTCCGTCTCTGAATCAAGCACAATGTCAGCTTTCTCCAATTTTGTAAGCTGTCGGGCATAAGAGAATCGTCCACCAAGTGCAAGATCTGGCGCAATGGCATACATGAGCATAGGCGACACCTTGAAACTGTAGGTATCGCCTGAAATCCCCTGGAATATCAGGAATTGGTAGTCATTCTGGTTGGATTGGGTATAGGATATGTTCACTCCCGTGATCCACTGACCTTTGGGAATGAACACCACTGACTCTATATCGCGATCAAACTCCTTCACTTCCGGAGCATCACTCCCTGCGATTGTGTCGGCAGGGAGCGGCTCAGCTCCCTTAGCCGACACTTCTGAAAGAATCGCCGCAATTAATATAAGGATAACCCTGTAAAATTTTTTATGAACCATGCTGCGAAGTCATCACTCGTAAACAAGTTCAAAGTCATCAAGATACATCACGGAGCCTGTACTACCACAGAAGTAATCACCGAACTTCGAGGCAGAACATACAATCACAAGATGCGTCAGCTCTGTGGTCTTCGCGCTGTCCTTATATTCAAGCGGAATCTCCACCAACTCAAGTTGACCGTCTGCTCCAAAATTACCTTTCCATGTCACCTCTCCGTATGCCAGGACAGATTCATCATCACGATCAAATAGCTGACGATCGGTTGCCTTCGTGCGAATCTCACGCGGAGCGGTAGTCAAAGCCACGTAGATCTGACCTTGATCAAGTCCTCCCGCCTCTATCCCTACGACACCTCCTCCGTTATCCTTGACCTGCGCTCCGGATGCAGGACGATAGTTGGCATAAACACGGAGTTTCGCCGGATGACTGCCGTTATATTCCCGACCTACCTGAAGCACACCATTAGTTCCATCAGTTCTGTCATAATGCCCAACGAAAATATTTCCGGCTGCAATTATACCCATAGCTGCCTTTGATTCCAGACGCGCGGAATAGGTACCTGAATGTAGCATCTCTGCGTTTTTATCCGTAAGAGTCATATTCGCTGTTGCCGCACCCTCATTGCCGGACCCCCAGAATGCTGTCATTTTATCGCCACCGGCAAACGGAAGCACCACATTCTTCGTCCCGAGCATTGTCTTTGCCGAATAAGTGCTCCATTCCTCAAAGCCGGCATTCGGAATATCAAACTCCGATTCTGTGATGATATTCACAGATGAGGATTCTGTCTTGGCTCCATTTATCTCATAGCTTGTACGCAACTTATAAGTAGTGCCCGGAGTCAGACCAGTCAGACGCGCATAACCTATTCCGGCAGCACGGGTGTCAAACTGTGCCGGCACAGAAGTCCAATCATTCTCGCCATCCTTGCAATATTCCACACAGTAATTTGTGCCGACCTCAGCTACCACCTCTACAGGCACTGTCATCGATCTCGCACCCACCGCCATAAAATCACTACGGAGCAGCTCTATATTGACGATTACAGGAGCCTTATAAGTATAAGCTTCTTTCATATTTGCCACACGCACATCCATACGTGCCGTCTTTCCGTTGCTATCCTCTACTGCGACATTCACCACATATTCATCCGTAGACTCAGCAAGATTATTGAACCAATCGGCGGCAAAATCCACAGAGTATCTATGGGTAAGCACGCCATTCACCATCTTATTGCCAAGATCCTCCAGTCTTATGCCTGTTGCGGATATAGCTTCCGGATTACCCAGCAGATCCAACGACATATTGCTGCCCAACAGATTAGGTATAGACGTAGACAACACTACTGTTTTAGCATCGCCGAAAGTGCCGATAAGCAGTTTCATATCAGAGAAATCCCCTTTTACACCCTGAATCTGGTCATCTATGGCAAGATCACTGTTTGACCATACAAATGTGGGTTTCGCCTGAATCACCACGTCAGATTCTATCAGAGGCACATCCTCTATTATTATGTCCACAAACGCACCACCATCAACAGATTCACTGGGATTGAATTCAAAGTTGAAGCGATAATCGTGAGCCGGTTTGACATTCGCTATCGTTCCAGTCTCCTTGAAAGTATCTCCAGCCAGATTCTTACCCTCTACAGTATAGTTAAGTTCAGAGTCTCCATTCGGCATCATGAAATAGCCCTTATCCATGTATCGGGAATTGTCAAACACCAATTCTCCACGGCTGTTACTTACCGTCAGTACAAGGTCTCTCACATATTTTGAATCAACAGTAGACTGCTCAATCGAAGCCACAACATTAGCAAGCTTGCATGCCACGCTCACCTGAGTTGTGGCATTTGTGGCACTCACCTCAAAAGGCGACATACCCTTGAAGTATTTCTTATCAAAGGATGCACTCACCGAATCGCCAGCCATTGCCTCCGCCACATAACTGCCATAGCGGAGATATATGCTTTCCGGCATATCATCCACCCCTATCCATTTATGAAGCACACCTTTGGCATTTGAGATATAGATGCGGCAATTATCTCTCAACTCTGCCTCATTGTCGGGAGTTTCCGCTTTGGTTGCCATGCTGCGCGTAAGCTTGGAATTGACTGACACACTCAGTCTCACAAGTCCCTCCCCATCAGACTCACTGAAAGGAGTCTCATCCTTACAGGAAGAGAATGCACCGGCTATAATCGCAGCACAAGCTAAAACCGATATATATTTTCTTATTGTCTTCATTCTATTTCAATTATTAGTCAGCACTTTATTCTTTATATAAAAGCTGAAGTGTCACTTCTCTGGTGCCGGATTCATCCGTAACAGCAAGTTTGAAATCATGCTGCATCTCTCCGAATGCACCCAAAAGCATCATAAATCCGCTTATATCGAATTCCACGCTCTTTGATCCCGTTATAGCATCTCCTGTGGGCAATCCAAGTCCATTAAGCATTTCGGCAATACTATTCCCAGCAGTGTCTTTAGGGTCAATTAGATCAAATTGCTGTGCAAGTCCCACACCTGCCAATTCATCCGGAGTAAGGGCATCTGAAATGATTGTCACCTCAAATTTTTTGAATTGAGATTCAGTGGTAACAGTCAGCTTCACTGTAGAAGCGGAATTAACTTCATTCACACCTTCAAGATTCAAATCGCCTCCATCAACAGTGGGTCCGGCACCAGGTTTCGGCACATCAGGATTATCCGGTGTATCAGGATTTTCGGGATTATCCGGATCTTTCGGATCCTCTTCCGGATAACGGTCATCTGGAAGTGGTTCCTCTTCCGGATCAGAGCTTATCTCACCCTTATCATCAATCGTCACTGAGGCATCCACTTTTATATCACCGCCAATATCACCCGGATCAGTAGGATCTACGCGATGAAGTTTGAACGTGATACGGTAATGATTGCCCGGACTGACATTATCGTAAGTCTTTGTCTCAGTAGTCGGCTCATCCTCCACATTTCCTGAGAAAGTTGCTGCGAGTGTAGTGCTACCCTCTGCAAATTCAAAATAACCGCTCCGTTCATTATCGCGCCTGAAATCAAGGGCCGTGCCATTCTCCCCGACCTTGACCGATACTTTCGCATCTGCATCCATCACTGCCTTCAATTCAGGATCAAATATTATTGAAACCTTCACATTTGATAGCCGACATACAACGGTGCCGATGTTGTCAGTCACCTTGTCCTTCTCTATTTCAAACGTATCCGACTCTCCCTGATAGAACGGAGCATCGAAAGCAGCCTTCACCCCATCGCCATACTCTCCACCATAGCTTGCACGCACCACGTATGAGCCGACAGGGAGAAGAACTATCTCCGGCATCTCCCCATATTTATATGAGAATTCAGGATCAGCCTCACCATCCTTATAGAATGCGACATCGAAATCGCTGACATCTGGAGCATCCGCATTCGAACGCACCATATTCTCTGCTATATTGAGCGACAATTTGAAAGAGGTCGCCAACAGGCGTCCCTTATCTTGGCTCGTGTCGGCGGAGAAGGGTGCCTCCTTACCACATGAGACAGCCCCCACAGCCATCAACGCCGCCATAAATATCTTAATAAACCTTTTCATGATTTCAAATTACTGTATTTCACCATATTGAAATTGTAGATTGGAAACAGTGAGCACCGAGCCGGTTGCAACTGCCTTCGTGCTATTCTCCGGAAGAGTCTTATTTCCCAGACCCTGACCTTCATTAAGTTCTGTATTTTTACGGAAATATACCCAATTTGTTGCCTGTGTTGATGATACGAAACGAATTCTAAGACTCGCAGCTTTCACCCCGAAGTTATAGTAACGCGGCATTATGATGGTGTACTTCTCTGTAGATTCTTTAGAATACAGATAAGCCTCCCTTTCTGAAAGCACACTCCCATCAGCAGCCAATATCTCCACCTTCACCTGAGCACGGTCAGGCGCATCGTATGGTATGTAGGTATAATCAAACGTGAAGGATGTCGGTCGGGAATTGAATGGCACGCCATACACTCTTGTTTCCGTTCCCTCTCCATTTGCCATTGAAGTATTCCAACTATAGCCGTATGTGCCAAGGAATAATTCTCCCGGCGCATATACCATATCAGATGTAGAAGGTGCATTTTCACAATAATATTTAGTATTAAATGCAGTACCAGACCGTTCAATTGAACCACCCTTATTACTATATGCCACAGTCCTTATCTCCGCACTTCCATTCCTCACAGTCACAGACGGAACCCTGAACCAAGTATTATTATTTGCATCCCCATTATCAAAGAATGTCTTTGCATTCAGGGTTGCCCAACTCTCCGCTTCCTGATAACTGATAGGACATTTATGCTGATAATCAACTGGTGAAACCCTATACTTACCGCCGGCATTCAACGTAACAGAGACCTTATCCTTCAACTGTGAGAAATCACCATTGGGCACCGGTTCCGCTGCTTCCATAATTACATTATCATTGCTGCCCCACTTTGTAGGCTCGGCTGATGACTGCAATGTGGTCTGAACATAATATTCTGCCTCCGGATTCAATTCATATATGGCGATGAAATGTGTCGGCTCATCACGTGAAAATTTCTCACGGTCTGACTCATCCACTTTCTTACCGTTCATGAATACGTGAATCTTTCTGAAGAACAGATCTTGCTTCTTAGGATCATCAAAATCAACTTTCAGACGCAATTTGCGCGACATGGGGTCAAGCTGCACCTTATAGTCGGGATAACTGAACGCGACAGGTGCCTCCATATCCGGCTCCATGCCCGACAATCCCCAATAGGCACGCACGTTAAACACATCCTTGTCAACGAACGGCACCGACACCTTATAAATATAGCGTTTCTTCTCAAACACACGGGTAGGATTCTCTGCCGTCACAGATAATACCTCACAATCGTTATACGAGCCATAATTATTCTCAGCACGGAAATAGAATTGCGTGTTGGCAGGATCTGTAGGATCCGGACCGTCATACGTCACAGCCACCTCTGCATAACCCTCGCCAAAGGGTGCCTCACCATTTGCCTCCATCGACATGTGAAGCTCATAAAGACGGACCGTAACATCAACCGGTTCACTGGAATTTGTATGTTTGTCGGTCACAGCAAGCGAAAACTTATGCACACCGTCAGGAAGATTTGCCACAAGACCCGTAAGATCCAGATTCGCCATCTCACCCTCCGGTTCGCGGAATCCTCGCATCACTATTCCGGCAGCCTCCATCTCCGATCTCTTCGCGTCGTCCAGCGAACAAAGATCAACGACTCCATTAGTGAGATAGGCAGGGCTATACGTATCCGACTCTATGGTCAGCTTCGCAGTCTTCATTCCTCCACGTGCCACCACATTGAATTTCAAATTCCTCTTGAAATCAATATTCTTCTGCACGTCCATCACATCTCCACTTGTGAAACCGGAAGCAGCCACCACCGGAGCCTCCCCATTCAACACATCATCTGAAAGATCCACACGAACCTCATCAGTGGTCAACGACTCATCAAACGATATGCCCAACTGATCCGCCTTGCCAATTTCTCCATCGTAGACGGTGAAACGCAACTTATACATGTGCTTTGCCTCAGTCGGAAAACTTGCCGGCGTCAGATGCACACGGTTGCCATTCTGCAACTGTGCCTCGATCGTGATGTCAAGATTTCCCGGCACCACATAATTATATGCACCGTCAAGATTTCCGAGATTCACAGCATCATGACCCTCGGTCTGCACGGTGGTGGAATAATACGGGAAATAATTCTTGAATGCATCAGTATATTCAATCACAAGCACAGCATTGGCAAGTGAGGGCTGCAGCTGCACTTCGGAGGTCTGCCCTTCACGCACAGTCACGTCCTGACTGCCATAATAATATGCAGTCTCATACCCCTTGTTGCCGGCTATACCCTGCGAAGTCTCACTGCCATAGAATGCCGACAATTGGTAATCGCCCACTGAAAAGCTCTCCTCCTTAGCAAATTCCTCCAAAGAAGACCATGATTTCGTATAAGATCCGTCGTTCTTGGTCAGCCTTATCTGAAACTCTTCTGCGGGGGGAGGAACAAGCTCTCCATTCTCTGCCCGAACTGACGGCACTGCCGCCTTCACGTCGGTCAACGCCGTGAGCCTGACATTTATACCCCCCTCTCCGGAATCCGTACCGGATCCCCAAGGAGTCTCCTGACTACAGGATGCCATAATCAAGGGAATTCCTCCCCAGATAAGGCAATGTCGCAATAATTTCATTGTATGAAGCTTTAGGTTGTTATTGTTCTGTATTATATGGGCTATCTTGAAAACACATCAATACAAATGCAGTTTAGTAATTCCCCAATATCTTATAGACTCTTAAACAGTTACAAAATTACAAAAAAATCAACAAAATTTATCCTTTTTCGTAAAAAACTCCTAAAAATTATCAAATTAGCCTATTTTTATGAAAAAAGAACAGCATCGTCCGGTATGGAATCTGAAAAAATGACTTTATTCCATTGCCGGACGATGCCTGTATGCATCACTACATTCTGACGGAATAGACCTGGCGTCAGAAGTTGTAGCCGAATCCTAAATTAAGATATATCGGGTAGAGACTGAAGCTTATCGTCTTGAATGATGAATTGAAGATGCTGTTGAAACCCCATTCAAGATTGGCGTTGATGGATAGCCGCTTGTAGGCAAGCCATGACACGCCTATCTGTCCGCCCCACTGGAATTTACGCAAGTCCCTCCCGAAGTCGTATGAAGCCTTGGAGTCGCCGGCAAAGCTGATTTTCTCCCCCGTCGGATCCCCTTCACGAAGATAGCCGTCGGAGACAAAGCCGTCGAAATCATTGGTGAAGGCATACGACAGATATGGACCCGCATTGAAAACCACACGACGGTTAAGACGATAGAGAGCCGTGATCGGTATGACGAGCTGCTGCGAATGATATTTTGTCTGCACACGACCGGTCCAACGCCCCTTCAGCGTCTTACCATTGTCGATTATCTCCATACCATAGTTCTTCACGGTAGCTTTCGTGCGCATACCTTTCGTCTCAAATCTCAGACCGAGACCGACGCCCCAACGTCTGTCAGCATCAAGCCAACGCCTCACAGTGGCACCGATCTGCAGGTTTAGATCCGGGTTATAGGAATCAATCTTGCGTATCTCTGCCGGGAGAGGCAACGGGGATGCCCCTCCGATATTAGTACCGGCATTCACCTCATATTCCATGTCGCGGAAAAACTGAACGAATCCCGACACATTATCTCCCGCATACGACTCCAGCGACATAGCAAACAGGAATACCTGCAGCAATAATAATCTTTTTATACTTTTTAATTTCATTACTTTCAGTTTTTAGAATCCGACGAACATGATATCGACACCTCATCCACCTTTAGAGTGCTGCCGACAGCACCACAGAAACGGTCGCCATCCTTGCTTGAACCCATCACTACGGCAATATTATATTTCCCTGCCTTTAGTTTCTCAGGATCGATGGATTTTCCCGGACGATACGTGAACGGAACTGAAAATTCCACCCATTCCTCAGATGCGTGACGATCGGGAATCTCCGCCGTGGATATTATGAGGTCATTATCCGGAGCAAGCACATTCGTGCCGTCAAGCCACTCGTGAGTCTCGGTAGTCTCATATAATACCGCATACAGGCTAAACAAATCCACCATACCCTCTACCGGCTGCAGCTTACCATCGGCATCAGGAGCACAGTACTCCGGTCCGGGTGTATATTTGTAGTATCCGCTGAAGCGAGTGGGCACATTTGTGAACGGTATGCCGAAATGAGTTGCCTCCAACGGATGATTTATTGCATCCGTCATATCAAACTTACCGAAAAACAGATTTCCGGAAGCTATAGGCTTTCCTAAATTCTGCCCCCATTTTCCGGTGCTTCTTGTCACGAGCACTGCACAGCATCCGTCCACGCCATCCTCACCCTGATAGGTAGGGAACGTATTCGGTGTTGATGCCTGGAACGACATTGCAAACGCCTGGTTTGCGCTTGCCCATTCAAGGGATACCGCACCCGATGGGGAGGTTTCATAAAATACGTCGTAGGAGCACGCTCCACCCAATGCCGACACTTGCCTTACATTTTCAAAGCTATAGTTCAGGTTGATGGAATTATTGCGTTCCACACTGACGGTGTAAGTCTTGCTCCATTCTCCATCTTCAGACGTAACCTTATACGTCTGCGGCAACAGGAAATTACGCACCGTTCCGCTCGCCGGTTCAATTGTCGCACCGGGGGTCAATTCAAATTCCGGAGCCAACGACATGACGGAGACGTCGTTCTTCACTATAAGAGTAATCTTGTCGTTCTCTATCAATGGCTGCCGGTTGAGCACGTCACCCGGCAACGTCACCGAAGTGATGTCGCATTCCGCATTCAAAGGCTCTTCCCGGATACATGACACCGACAACACTGCCATACCCCAAATTGCTAATTCTGAAAATTTCATCCTGCTCTAATATAATAAACTGAAGTTTCGCAAGCTGCACTTCAGTGGTTTAAAGTTTATAGTTTAAGGTTT
>NZ_SRYB01000042.1:0-41367 GCF_004793975.1 Lepagella muris | reverse complement strand
AAACCTTAAACTATAAACTTTAAACCACTGAAGTGCAGCTTGCGAAACTTCAGTATTTGACCCTACGGCTAATGCCGATAATAAAAAATTCTTGATATTCACGTACCTAAAATAAGTCATCCCCCTCTTTGTTGACACCGACTTTCCACCTATTTTATATTATGATTTTTATTGAAGTTTAGACTTTCTGAGATAAATGATACTGTGCGGGCATGCCAAGCCCGCACAGTATCAGGGAATATAAACCTTAAAGCGAATCGTATTACCTTATTATCGCATAACCTATAGAGCTGTTATTGTAAGTTTCGCTGGTTTCACACCTTTAGCCTTGGCTTCAAACACAATATCACCGGCGTTATCGGAAGTCTGTACAATCGCAGTCGCGGCACCGCTAAATAGCGACATCTGAGGCTTGTGGAACGGTTCGAGAGATGTGGGGTCGCCATTGGCGGCAGCACGGAAGGATCCGGCACCCTTTACGCTGAACTCCACCTTGCGGGAGTCGGTCGGCACAATGTTGCCATCCTTATCGGCAATCTGCACGGTTATATATGCGAGGTCCTCGCCATCAGCGGTCAGGGATGTACGGTTGGGGGTCAGCACGATGTGGTGAGGCTTGCCGGCAGTCTTCACAGAAGTTTCATCCACGGGTTTGCCATCGGCATCGTATGCCACAACTTTCAGTTCGCCGGGCTGATACACCACGTTATCCCATATCAGACGATAGCGGTTCATCAGGTTTGTGGCATCCTCCGCACGATGTTCGGGAGTGTAATCCTTATATTCCTTCCAACCGTCGCGTATCTTGCTTGCGGCTACCGACGTATCCTTCTTGCGTCGTCCCTGCGACACACCGTTTACAAACAGCTCAGCTTCCGGATAGGAGGTGAAAGCCATGACCGGAGTCACCTCCCCCTCGCGCCCTTCCCAATTCCAATGGGGCAGGATGTGGAGAGTGGGGGAGTCCTTGCGCCATTGGGAACGGTAGAGATAGTAGGTATCCTTTGGTAGACTTGCAAGGTCGAATATGCCGAACATGCTGGAATGGTTTGGCCAGGCATCCGTGTCGTAAGGTGAAGGTTCGCCGAGATAATCGAACCCTGTCCATACAAATTGACCGATCATCCAAGGATAGTCATCATCGGCAGCGAAGTCAAGGTCAGGTATGTTGCTCCAGCTACAATATTCTGTCCCATAGCCCGATGACTGGTGATTGTCATACAGAGCATCCGATTTTGGTTTGACTGGAAACATGTATTTACCTCTTGATGATACAGTGGAGGCAGTCTCCGAACCGAGCACAAGTCGGTTGGGCAGACGATTGTAGATCATCTCATAGTATTGAGGCTTGTAGTTGAAAGCAGGAATGTCGAGAGCTGCGGCGAAACCGTTGCTTATAACCGAACCGATCTGATCCATGCCGCAGGTGACGGGGCGTGTCGGGTCGAGGGAGTTTACAAGATTACGCAGCATCAGCAGCTCATCCATGCCTGGCTGTCCCCATTGAGAGGGCACCTCATTCCCTATTGACCACATCACCACGGAGGGACTGTTGCGGAATTGCCTCACCATGTTTGTGACATCGCGCTGTGCCCATTCGTTGAATACCTTACCGTAGCCATTCTCCGACTTCGGACGGAATCCCCAGTCGTCAAATGGCTCGATCATAAGCATCATGCCCATCTCATCACATATTCTGACGAGTTCGGGAGCCGGCATGTTGTGGGAGGTGCGGATGGCATTCGCGCCCATCTCCTTGAGAAGAGCCACCTGATGACGCAGTGCAGCCTCATTTATTGCGGCACCGAGCGGACCGAGATCATGATGATTGCATACGCCTCTGAATTTTGTCGGAATACCGTTTAGAAAGAATCCCTTTTCGGGAATATATTCAAGAGTGCGTATGCCGAATTTGGTTTCGTATGTGTCAACAACTTTGTCATTACGCAACAACAGAGTCTTGGCAGTATATAGATTGGGAGAATCGGTTGACCAAAGCTCCGGATTATTGATTATAAATTTCTGTGTCAGTCCTTGACCCCTTGCAATATATTTTGTTGAATCTTTCGAAACCTCCTTCCCGTCAGGTGAATATATAGCAGTCATGATATTGATGGTTTCACCGTAAGGCCATTCGTCGGATTGCTTTGCGCCTTCAATTTCGATACACATATTGACTACTGCATAATCATCTTTGACTATAGGCGTGGTTATATAGGTACCCCACACAGGCACATGCACTCGGTCAGTTTCTACAAGATGAACATTGCGGTAAAGACCTGCCCCGGGATACCAGCGCGATTGCTTGTCAAAATTTTCAAGTTGTACGAGTAACTCATTTTCTCCTTGGTGTACGAGTGAGTCAATATTGACATAGAACGAGTTATAACCGTATGGCCAAGTTATGGCATGATGACCATTGATGCTTACCTGCGCGTTGCTCATAGCTCCATCAAAGACAATGGTATAATGTCTGCCTTCCTGTTCCGGGATATAGATTTTGCGTTTGTATGCACCTTTGCCGATAAAAGGTAACCCACCGGTACGACCGGTCTTCCATGTGGCTTCCTTTTCGTTGTTTTGTTCAATAATTACGCACTGTAGGTCGTTGTCACGATCAAATGGACCTGTAATAGCCCAATCGTGTGGAATTTTCACATTCTGCCAGGCAGCTTGTGATTCCACCCCCCCTTGCTTAAATTCCCATCCATCAGTTAGACGCGATGATATCCGCTGGGCATTTAAAGGGAAAGTAATGGCTCCCGAAAGAGCCATTACCATAAATATAAAATACTTCTTCATAAGCATTACTTAGTTTTGAAAGGATCCAATGCGGATGTTGGTGCATCGTTATCGAAACATCCGAGGGTATAGCCGTCGTTGTACCCGGCAGGGGCTTGCGGTTCCCAATAGAAAATGCCCTCAATCTCTGTATTCATCATTTTTGCAATCAATTGCCGGCATGCTTCCGCTTGGTCGTATGGCATGCCAATCTCGCAAATCATGATTGGTCGGTTAAATTTTTGTTTGAGATGAGAAATGTTGGCGATACAATCGTCTGCCACCTTCTGCCAGCCACCGGTTTCCCCGTTCTGTTCTGCCCAATAAGGATATACCGACATCCCTATCATATCATATTTCCCTCCATTGCGTTCAAGTGCATCAAACATTCTGTCGTAGGCCCATTGATTGTTGCCTCCATCAAGATGCACGATACATTTCACTTCCGGGAAAACAGATTTTGCGGCATCGTAGCCGGCATTATTCAACTCTGCATATTGAGTCGGATTCTCCTCGATTGATCCGATCGGAAGCATCATGCCGGGTGTGGTCTCATTTCCAATCTGTACCCACTCCGGAGTTACGCCGGCATTCTTTATTGAGGTCAGTGTTGATGCCACATGGGAGGCAAGTGCTCCTTTCAGATCATTAAAAGATAGATCTTCCCATGCATCTGGCATCTTCTGATGCCCTGGATCAGCCCATGTGTCGGAGAAGTGGAAATCTATCATTGTCCTAAGTCCAAGATTCTCAGCCCTGCGTGCTTTCAAGACAACATCATCGGCATTGTTCCAACCATCTTTAGGGTTAACCCATACGCGTAGGCGTATTGAGTTTACACCACAGTAATCTCGCAAGAGCGACATACACTCCATCTCTTTCCGATCTTCTCCGGGGGTGTAGAATTTACGCCCCTCTGCCTCCATTTGGGTAAGCCAACTGACGTCGGCACCTTTTGCAAAGCCGTATTGTTTCTCTATTGCTGTCTCATCTTGTCGTGGATTAGTGACAGGGCTTTCTTCAGAGCATGAGCCGCAGAAGAGAGATGAGGCTAATGCAAACGATGCTATGATTGTTGTCATTTTCATTGAATTCAGTAATTTATTAACGTTTGAGACACTTGTTTATTATTTTAGAGAATATGAATAGGTTTGATGTCCCAAGTCTATTGTGAGGATATATGTTTCTCCAATTGTAAGGGCATTATCTCCATCAAAACCGGTAGTGGCATCTGAATGTCCGAGGCGCAGGTTTCCGTTTCCTCCGCCGAAGAATAGCCCCCAATCATTATTGATGAGAACTTTGACACCCCAAGGAGTCTCTTTTTCCTTGACAAATTCAGCAGTGAATACTTCTGGATTTTCTGTAGACTGAATCATTGGATGCTCTGACCAATCATCGTTTAGTCCGGTGAATGTGACAGATTCAATCTTTGTCAGCATATAAGTAAGTTCCTTCATGTTGAAGTCCATTACATACAGAC
Organism: Lepagella muris; assembly: GCF_004793975.1. Classification (NCBI taxonomy): domain Bacteria; kingdom Pseudomonadati; phylum Bacteroidota; class Bacteroidia; order Bacteroidales; family Muribaculaceae; genus Lepagella; species Lepagella muris. The sequence continues at coordinate 37,103 of NZ_SRYB01000042.1, read as the reverse complement.
CCTTTTCCGGAGCAGGTATATTTCCGTCAGATTCAGCGAAAACCAGATTCCCACTAAGAGGGGATGCCCCCTCAGTAGCTTTATAAGCAGAAGCCCAGTCAGCCTGTGTATATGCACGATAACCCCATTCTGAATCAACCCAATGAGCACCGCCATAACACAACGATGACTCATCATATAAAGATATATAGTCGTCAAAACCATCCCAATTCACCACTCCGGAAAAATAGAGATATGTTTCGGGAGCGGGTTCCGGTGCAGCCTCACCTGCAGCGATAGTCAATCCTAACGGATTTGACAGATCCAGGACAAGCATAGTCTCACCGGCAGGTAAACTTACAGAAATTGAGGTTGCCGTTTCACTGAAAGATAGATTTTGGCTGTCACCTCCAAATCCGACTGCCTTTGATATGGCAGGTCCCATATCGGTGGTATCGCGGTTAAACAACCTGCCTTGACCACTAACTGTAATGTTAACGGTGGTGGGCTCTGACAGATTGACGGGGAGAGTCCATTGGTTGGCTTTCATGTTATAATCCATTTTGCCACTGAGATCACCGCTGACTGAGAGATTGTCGATATGCAGTGCGCTCCACCAACCTTCTGTGGTGTTAAGGGTAGTGAAATAGCATCCGGCAGGATCGGGGAACCAGAAATTCCAATGGTCATCTGCCGATGAGGCATAGAATGTTTTCCCTGTCTCCCCTAAATTGCCCCATACTATGTTGTTAGCCTCGCGCAACCACCAGTTGGTCCACCCGTTTACTCCCATGAATCCTTGGTATATGCCGTTCTCCTCAGGGGATGCAAGCTGCATGGACGTTTCGTTGCGCTCCTTGTCCAGCACGGTGGCAAGGATGAGGTGAATCCTATACGACTGCACCATCACCTTTATCACGGAAGAATATGACGGCTCCATATTTGCCGCTATGACAGAACGGATACGTATATAAAGAGGAGCCATCTCATCGGCAGTATATCCCAGACGACCAAGGAGGGAATTCAGTTCATCGCATAAGAACTGACGTGAGCGCATCCCTTTCTCCACGCTAAGGTCGATGGTGGAAGAGAAGTTCTCATCTTTTGAAAGCTGGATAGTCTCTTCGGCGGCGTTGACAGGAGCTTGGATAAGAGAGTCGCTTAGTGCCAATTGTCCGTTGCCATTCCAATATATTGTCATGGCAAGTGCGAGTGGATTCCCGGGGGATAGAATCACGTCGCCTGTTGCCCCGCTTAGAGTCACGTCGTCGGCTGGAAGCACGTAGACCGGATCAATGTCGCTTTCGCAGGCGGAAAAGCCAAGAGCAGCGATTGCCGGGAGTAAAGATGTTAAAAATATGTTATTAAGTTTCATTATTCAAATATCAGTATAACGGGTTTTTAAGATTAGGATTCGCTGTCAGGTCAGTATCAGGAATCGGGTAGATGTCATATCTGGCATTTACGGCGCGACCGTCTAAGACACCACCTTTCCATTGCCAGATGTAAGAATCTGTAGTAAACTTGTCAAAACGCACGAGGTCAGTTCTTCTGATGGATTCAAGATAAAGTTCACGTCCCCTCTCGTCAAGAATGAAATCAAGAGAGAAATCAGAGTCAGAGATTTTTCCGCTTTCATCATTATGGTATGCACGCATGCGTACTTTGTTTACAAGTTCAAGGGCTTCAGTTCTTGAGATGCCTGCACCACCACGTAAGAAGGCTTCGGCAGCCATAAGATATACATCGGCAAGGCGTAGCATGGGATAATCTGTAGAGCAACCGGTTGCCGTAGAATTAGAGGCTGCAACACCATCGTCTGTCAGATTAGAGAATTTCTCGAAGAAATATCCTTCGGACTGATTATCAATTGCTCCGGTAAAATATTGGGTCTGCCCATCGGTATAGAACATCGCACGAGAGTCTGACGTGGCAGACACATCGCCAAACTTTTCCACTATCTCGCCACGTGCCCGGAACATTCCCCAGCCGTTGGTCAGTCCATATTTGGCAGGATCCTGAGTACTGGAGTTTCCGCATGATCCACATACAAGGTAGGTACCTCCACCCCAAGTGACCGATGTGGTTGCATCACACACCATTGCAAATAGTATTTCATGCGAACGCTTATGATTATCGGCATTGAAGAGTTTTGCATAATCCGGTTCAAGATAAAATGCCGGATTGGATATCACCTTATGGCATGCCGTTATGCATTCTGTGTAATACCTCACGTCGGTATTGCCACGATAGACCGCACTGTTGAGATAGAGACGTGCGAGAAGAGCCCAAGCAGTAGGTTTGCTTGCACGTCCATATTCATTTGATTCGGGAAGTGCTGTCGTTGTTCCCTCAGCTACGAGCGCTTTCAATTCACTTTCAATAAAATCAAATAATGCCGGTCCGTCGTATGCTTCGGGTACAAATCCAGTCACGGGGGTTGTCTCATCCACTTTCGGTCCCTGACGGTATAAATCCAACACCATCCAATAGCTGAAAGCTCTCATAAAGCGAGCTTCGGAACGATAAGCCCTGATTTCATCCTGTTCGATGCTTGAAAATTTGGCAATCTCTTCGTCAGGGCAATGGCGTAGGAATTCATTACAGAGAGAGATATTGAAGAAAAGCCAATAATAAGAATCTGACACCCAGGAATCTTTGGAACTCCAATTGATATATGTCAGGTCTACGAGATTGTTGCCAGAGAGCCACGTGTTTGCTACCTCATCTGTGGCAGCTTCCTGAAGATTGAAATAACCACGCGAGAAGTCCTGTCCGTTGATTGTGGTCAAATCGCCGTTATCCCCTCCTTGTCCTTGTCCGGCAAGCACATAGGATGCATATATCTTTGCGAGAACGCTCCTATAATTGGCAGCGTCAGTATAGACATCGTTTGAGGTAGTCTCGGTGACGGGCATCTGGTTGAGGTCGTCAGTGCAGCTTCCGAGCATCATCCCGAATCCTAAGATTATCCCTGAAATTATATTTAATTTTCTCATTATTCTGATTTTTAGAAGTTAAGTCCGAGAGTGACGGAATATGTCCGAGGACGAGGATAGACTGCCGTATCAACGCCATTAGAACTTTCCGGATCCACTCCTTTATATTTTGTGATTGTAAACACGTTCTGAATCATTGCCGCTACGTGAAGATTCAGCCCTTTGTAAACTTGACCGAAATCATAGGCAAGCTGAAGATTATCCATCTTGAGGAATGAGGCATTCTCAAGATAATAATCGCTCAGGAATTGACGTCGTTGGAACCCGGTGGTAAGGAAGCTGCGGTTGAGGTTGTTGAGCTGATAGTCATTGTAGCTCATAGTTTCCCATGCGCCAGTGTTCATTGCCATTCCGTTGAATATATATCCACCAAGATTAGCCCTTAGGGAAGTAGACAATGACCATTTCTTGTAGCGTAGGTTTGTGGAAAGTCCGAGAATCCAATCCGGGGCAGGGGAGTGGCAATGGTAGCGGTCATTATTCGTGATTTGTCCATCGCCATCCAGGTCGGCATAGAGTCCCTCGATCGGGCGTCCGGTCTCTTGGTCATACAACTGCTTGAACAGATAGAATGAATAAGGAGCATAATCTGTTGAGAATACCTGCATCTGATAGGCATCAATCCATGGACCCACCTCGGTGTCCGGGCTCGGAGCACCGGGAGTCAGGGTTAGATTCTTGATTCTGACGCGTTGCCAGGCAGCATTGGCAGTGATTGACCATGACCAGTCTTTGTTGCTTATCAGATGTGCTGTCAGGGCAAGCTCGATACCCTTGGAATCTACATTACCGACATTCTCAAGCATCAGCTTGTCGAAATTTGTGCCTGCAGGTACGGGGACAGTTGCAAGGAGATTCTCCGTCTTGCGGGTATAGAAATCTGCTGAGAACGTGAAACGATTGTTCAGCAAGGCTATATCAATACCGTAGTTCCACGACTTTGTCGTTTCCCATTTCAGGTCGGGGTTATAGGCCTCCGGACGATATGTATAGACCGGATTACCTCCGAATAGATACTGTGCACCATCAAGACCGGGAGTATACACAGGGATGTAGCCATAGTTGGTGATGCCGTCTTGCTGACCGGTGACGCCATAAGATGCGCGCAACTTAAGATCATTAATCCACTCACGTGCATGCTCGAAGAATCCTTCCTGTGAGACTCTCCATGCCAAAGCCACTGAAGGGAATGTGCCCCAACGGTTATTCTTTGAGAAACGTGAGGAACCATCCCGACGCACGGTTGCTGTCAGTAGGTAACGGTCCATAAAGGTGTAGTTTAATCTGCCATAATAAGATATTAAAGAATGACGTTGGTCGGTAGCGGCAGATGTTGACTGTTGGATACCTTCGGCATTCAACACTGCATAGAAAGGCGTAGTATATTTCCAATATTGATAGTCGTAGCCGAATGTAGCATCTACGTTTGACCTTATCACTTCAAAGTCACGATTATAGTTTGCATATAGAGTGAGCAGTCGGTTATAGTTCTTCTGAGGACCGTACTTATAATCGCGTCCTCCTGTGGTATAGTAGGCTATCGCCTCTTTAGGTACATAGATATTACCTTCCCCCTTTGACCAGTCGTAGCCTCCGGTGGCATGAAGTCTGAGTCCTTTCACCCAACGGATATTCCAGTCGACATCTATATTCCCTATGATACGATAGACGTCGGATGTGGATTTATACTGGTTAAGTCTTCCAACAGCATTAGCCAAAGCACCTGTGACGGGAATACCATTGGCATCAACAGCCTCATTATATCCTCCGAAGGAGTCGTTGCCGGAATATACAGGTATGGTTGGGTTAAGGGTTGCACCACCCCAAATGGCATCTGTGTCGGCGAATCTGTTTTTGGAATAAGTCCCTTTAAGACTAAATTGGAAGCGGAGTTCATCCCTAAAGAAAGACGGAGTAAGATTCAGGTTTCCCGTAAAACGTTTGGTATTGTCGGTTTTCAGTATACCCTCTTGATAGTAAGCACCGGCAGACACACGGAAAGGTAGCCAGGATGCGGCACGTCCTGACACGCTCAGATTATTGTCGGAGCCGAATGCTGTATGATAAATCTGGTCGTTCCAATTAGTACGGCTGTTGCCCAACAATGATTTCTGGCGCTGTGTACCAAGTTTGTCTACAATCCCGATAAATTCATCGGTAGAGAGCATGTCGGAGGTCTTTGTCTTTGTTGATACTGAGTTTGTTGTCTGGAATGAAACCTTTATGCCGTCACCCTTACCTTTCTTAGTGGTTATTATAATCACGCCGTTTGATGCACGCGAACCATATATGGCTGTCGATGATGCATCCTTAAGGATGGTCATACTCTCGATGTCGTTCGGATTTATGAGGCTAAGGAAATTACCTGCACCGCTAACCGAACCACCGACCTCCATAGGTACACCATCAAGTACGATAAGGGGATCGTTGGATGCATTTAGAGAAGCACCGCCACGCACACGGATTGTGGATCCGGCTGTCGGCGAGCCGCCGCCGTTGACAATCTGCACACCTGCAATCTTGCCATTCACCAGTTCTTCGGGAGAGGAGATCATACCTTTGTTGAAATCCTTTTCACTGACCGTGGATACAGAGCCTGTAAGATCATCCTTTTTCCTGACACCGTAGCCTATAACCACGACTTCATCCAATAATTCGGAATTGGGTTTCATGGTGATGGTCATGTTGTCGGAAGTGATGTCTACGGTCAAGTTGTCATATCCGACATAGGAGATAACCAACTGTTTTGCGCTTTTGGGAACATTGACAGAGAAATTACCCTCAATGTCAGTGGCTGCTCCGATTGATTCTCCTACCACCTTGACTGTAGCTCCAATCAATGGTTCGCCATTCTCATCAATGACAGTACCCGTAACTGTCCGTTGGGTTTGTGCGAAAGCCGAAACGGGAATAAGAAGTAGAGTGAGAAATAGCCCCACCCACCATCTTCTTATTTCGGTGGCACGAATTGCTTTGTACATAGAATTGTTATAGTTGTTTGTTGTATATTTCAATTTTAAGGATATGAGGTTGAGGCAACTTCATCATGGTATTTATCATCTATACCAAATCAAACAATCTTACGATTCCTCTTTTGTAATCGCAAAGTTAGGACTAAATCATGACATGCATCAGTGAAAATCGGACAATTGATGTAACACTCCGGACAATCGCTCAAGAAAAGTAGATATATACCGCAGTTTTGTCTTAATTCTTATCTACGGATTCATCGTCCGAGTGATACATGCTTGGTTTTACGCCAAACTGATTTTGGAAACATTTTGCAAAATATGAAGGTGTCTTGAATCCTACCATATAGCTTATCTCTGCAATGGTAAACCGATGCTGACTTATAAGCATTGCTGCTTTCTGTAATCTAACTTGTCTTATATAATCAAGAGGGGTCAGACCAATATATTTCTTTATCAACCGATATAATTGCTTTGAGTTTATTTCTGCCTTCTCGCATAGAAGATTGACGTTTAGATCCGGATCCGACACGTTGTCTTCAATAATCCTGGCAATTTTAGCAAGAGCCTTTTCATTAATTGATTCCGCCTCAATCGGTTTTGCCTCAGCCTCTGTAATGGCCTGAATCCTAACTTTCTCCTTGATCTCCTTTCTTGCCTTCAGCAATTGGTGTATACGTCCGAGTAAAGCCGATGGTTCGAAAGGTTTTGTCATGAATACGTCTATCCCTACCTTTATGCTTTCATTCTCCGTCTTATTGTCAGACTTTGCTGTGAGCATGATAATCGGGATGGCGGATAAGCGAGGATGCTGCTTTACGTGTCTCATCATTTCAAGTCCTGTCATTATGGGCATCATCTCATCCACAATAATAAGGTCGGGCGTGAATGAAGCTGCGATAGCAAGTCCGGAGCGACCATTCTCTGCAGTGAGATACGTGTAATCATTTTTTATCACGTCTATCAGGAAATTTGATATTTGCAGGTTGTCTTCCACAATCAACACCTTTGGCTTACCTGAATCTGGAGTTGGTATCTCCTTATGGGACTGTATCGCCTTATCGGATATGGGCAACGTCACTACAAATGAGGTACCTTGCCCTTCCTTACTGTATAGGGTGATATTGCCTTTCATCACTTCAAGATATTTCTTGATAAGGTATAATCCTAATCCGGTGCCCTCTTTCAGCTTTGCTGTGGTGGGAGCCCGGAACATCCTTTGGAATACAAGCGACTGATCAATATCGGATATCCCTACACCATCGTCTGACACTACAATCTCCACTTCGCTGTCTTGTTTGATTATCCCACACGATATAGTTGCGTCTTTGTCAGAATACTTGCATGCGTTGGAGAGAAGGTTGGTGATTACCGACTCAAATTTCACGGTATCCGCTTCTATGAAAATTTGTGGGCATGATGTATGGAACACGAATTTCTTTTGCTGATGATTCTCTTTGAACACCTCAAATACATTCTTGCAGAAATCGACTACGTCAAAGATAGATAGAATCAACAGATTTTCATCTGAGTCTTCGATATGCTGCAATTCCAATGTGCGGTGAATCATATTGTTAAGTCTTACGGCATTCTCATATATTGTTTCCAGATTTTTCTTACTTTCTGGATCACTGGCTCGTTCTTTCATTAGGCTCACCGGACCAAGAATCATGGATAGGGGGGTCTTTAGATCATGGGATATCGTTGATAGAAATGATAGTTTTCTCTCCACGTTTTCTAATGCGGCTTGTTGTTCCTGTTCGTGAAAAGCGCGTGCGTTTTTCTCTTTCGTGTACCATATAAACCAATAAATAATTGCGATAGCAATCATGATATATAGTAATATAGCCCACCAGGATAACGCCAATGGGGGGCGCACGATAAGAGGAATGGCTACAGGAGATGTAGGAGAATCAATAGGTTTTATAAGCACGTAGTAATTCCCCATTTTCAGCTCTGAGAGTGTGATTGAGTTTACCCCTTCCGGCATGATAATCCAATGGTCAATAGTGTCAGTCGGCGATTCAGCCAATTTATACATGTAGCGTTGCACCGTCTCAGGCGAATATTCGAGAGAACTTACAACCAACCTTACATTTCCACCGTATGGGATTGAAATCTCCTTTGTGGATTCATTTATATCTGCCAGATGCAATCCACCCTCGCCATGGTCGCTTAATATCATTTTTATAGTCTTATAGTCACCGGTCTTTCCGGAAATATCATTATTAACCACAACAAGCTCATCTGTTGCTCCAAGATATACCTTATTGCTGATTGTGTCCTCATATACAGCCGTGTATGATTTTTGAGGAATGGGCAACAAGGTGGGACGCAAGGTCTCTCCGTCAATTTTCCAGACGTTGCTTTGAGTGGAGATCCACATGTCGGACCCAACTTTGCCTATGGCGAGGATTGTCTCATCACTATTAGTATTTGAGAACCTGACAATCTTATAATTCTCCTCCTTATCAAACACAATGGCCCCTCCTTTGAACGCACACCATAGACGGGCACCGTTGTCAAGACATATATTCGTAGGATAGCCTCCCGTCAAACTATAAATGTCATATCTCTTTATTCTTTTTGTTGAGGGATTATACTTTGTAATCACGTTATCTCTGAACAGTAGGATCCAGATATTTCCCTCTCTGTCGCGGAGTATCTCGTTAATTAAGTCATTTGATAATCCCAGTTCTCCGGCAATTTTTGTATTCGAGTTTATTGACAAATCTGCCATTACAGTCTTGCCGTCGCCATTAAGTTTGCTTTTATTAACGCAGTGTATGCCGTTAAGGAAACATCCGACCCAGAAATATCCCTCATCCTCTGTCAAAGCATATACCCAGTTGGATATATGTCTGCCATTATTATCCGTGATATAAAAGACGTCAAAATTATCTTTCCCGGAGTTGTAACGGTTGATGCCGGCATCGGTTGCGAACCATATCTCATGATTGGAGTCCTCTCGTATTGCACGGATTTTGTTATGGGAAATAGTGTTTGATAGAGCCGAATGTCGGTAGATTTTGGGAGTGGAGTCATCAGCGATACGGATAATCCCGTTATTACCTCCTAACCATAGATTTTCATTTGAATCACGATATATAGAATGGATTTCATTCCCCTCTCCCGAATTGGTCAGAGAACTGAGTTTTATATTCCGTATGGACGATGAGTTAGAGGCAATAGATAATCCCCGTTCATGACCTGCCCATACGTTATGCTGGCCATCGACATACATGCACCATATTTCATTATCCCCGAGACTTGGGTCATAACGGGAATCATGCCTGTAATGCCTGACACTGTCATTAGTCAGATCAAACACCCCGTCATCTGTACCTATAAGGATATGCCCGGTGTCATCTTTTGCGAGACATTTGATATTCTTATTTTCTACAGGCATCACCTTTTCCCAATGTTCATTGGCAGGAGTGTATTTGTAAAGAGAGCCTTCACCGCCGATGAGAATGCTTTCTTTATCGTGCGATTCCAATAGGCAATTTGCAAATAAAGAGGTCACATGTGGCAGTTTGGGAATACGCACTGTTATCTGACTGAAAGATTCAGTCTGTGTCTCCCAGCGAGCAAGCCCGTTGAATGTGCCGGCGTAAATGATTCCTCTGCTGTCGCGAAGTAATGAATACACCGACTTATGGGGTAGACCTTTCGAGCAATCGGTGTAGCGATTATTTTTAATGTCCAATCTACCGAGACCATTTAATCCGCCAATCCAAAGGTGAGAATCAAAGAGAAGTAGCGTCCTTATCTCTTTTTGTGTAGGGACATTGCAGAATTCGACTTTCCCTACCGTATAATCGTAAATCAGCAAACCATTGTTGCTGCCGAGATATAGTTTGTTGTCATCTTCAAGAACAGAATATATCTGAAGTCCGAACAATTCTGTCTCTCCAACGGGATGAGTGGAGACCCCGTCAAAGAAGAAGAGTCCGCTATTTGTGCCAAGCCACATAATGCCATGACTGTCTTTATACAGACAGAATACCGCAGTTTTCTTGCCATCGACAACCACATTTTTCCATGATAAATCAGATTCCGGTAATTGAGGAGCCGGGAAAGATAAGAGAGGAAAGTATATAATTTCTAATAATATTATCAGTCGGAGAAAGATGGTAGATTTGATGCTCGTAGCCATAGAATTTGAGTATTATTTGCAAAGTTACGAAAATTCAATGAGCTACTTTCTAACAACCAATATAATAAGATGCAATAAATTGGACAAACTATACACCATTTCAGACAATATCAAGAATAGATGACATCAACAATACTGAGTTCTGCTCAATTGCTGTTGCGGTGCCACTTAATAACGTCTCTTGGGCTTGTGGAATAGTTCAAGAGATGTAGCGACTCCATTGGCGACTACACGGAAAGATGTGGCACCTTATTTTGGATTGGTGCTTTTGATCTATGAGAAAAAGATTACCAGAGATATTATGACAGCTCCGATTCCGAGAGAAGGCTGTGCTGTAAGAGCCGGATCTTTCGGCAAAGATACCTCCGGCGACGATACCGGTGTCTTGCATAATTTGTGTATGATTTTATATGAATTATGCACAATGAGGTGATTATTGAGCAAAATTTCAATATGAAAGCATATATTATGGAAAAATACTAAATATTTACGATTTATTATTACAAATATTTGGTGTAACTTTGCAGAAAGTTTGAGAAATAGATATGACAATCCATTAAAACCGTCAAATTATGGAAAGAATAGCAAAATCGTTAACAGAACTAATCGGTGATACCCCTTTGCTTGAACTGAATCACATCATGTCTGATTTTGGGGTAGATGCACATGTCATTGCGAAACTTGAAAGCTTCAATCCCGGAGGAAGTGTAAAAGACCGTGTTGCTTTGTCTATGATAGAGGAGGCAGAGAGATCGGGAGTGTTGAGACCGGGACTAACCATCATCGAGCCGACAAGCGGCAACACCGGTATCGGGTTGGCGTGGGTGGCAACCGTGAAGGGTTATAAGGTGATATTGACAATGCCGGAGACTATGAGTGTGGAGAGACAGAATCTTCTGAAGGCACTCGGCGCCACCATCGTCCTCACCCCGGGTGCGGAAGGGATGGGGGGAGCCATAAGGAGGGCGGACGAACTCAGCCGTGAGATTCCGGATAGCGTGATACTCCGTCAGTTTGATAATCCTGCTAATCCCAAGATACATCGTGAGACCACGGCGGAGGAGATATGGCGCGACACCGATGGCAAAGTCGACATATTCGTTTCTGCCGTAGGCACAGGCGGCACTCTCAGTGGCACCGCCGCCCGATTGAAGGAGCTAAATCCTGCCATCAAGGTAGTGGCAGTGGAGCCGGCATCCTCACCGGTGCTCAGTGGCGGTAAGCCCGGACCTCATAAGATACAGGGAATCGGAGCCGGATTCGTGCCCCGCAATTTTGATGCCGGAGTAGTGGATGAGATTATCCCGGTAGCCGACAATGATGCAATCGCAGCCTCGCGCTCATTGGCACGCAAGGAGGGAGTATTGGCAGGGATATCATCGGGAGCAGCCTTATCGGCAGCCCTGTCGGTAGCCAAGAGAGAGGAGAACAAGGGTAAGAATATCGTAGTGATTCTCCCCGACACTGGCGAACGCTACCTCTCGACAGTGCTCTACGCCTTTGACGAATACCTGATAGACTGATACGTAGGAAATATGAAGAGAGTAATAGTGATTGGTTGTCCCGGGGCAGGGAAGAGCTCTTTTGCAAGGAAACTCGCCGGGAAGTTGCATCTGCCGCTTCATTATCTGGATATGATATGGCATCGTCCGGATAAGACTAATGTCAGCAGGGAGGAGTTTGATCAATCTTTGCATAAGATTATGGATGGAGAGGAGTGGATAATTGATGGAAATTATCTGCGCACTCTTCCGCTGCGTCTCGGGCGTTGCGACACGGTATTTATGTTTGACCTGCCGGTGGAGGATTGTCTGTCGGGAGCACGTCAGCGAATCGGTAAGCCTCGTGAGGATATGCCTTGGATGGAAACGGAGATGGATCCGGAATTTCAACAATGGATCCAGGATTTCCCGGACACACAATTGCCGATCATAAATGAGTTGCTTGCATCTTGCCGAGAAGGTGTTGACGTCAGGATATTCCGGAGTCGTGACGAGGCTGATACATTCATTGCATCGTTTTGACATTCAATATCAAAACGATGCAATGAATAAGGATATGGTTCAGGAATCAGTTCTCTTCAGTTGAGCGTATCCAGTCGCTTTCGGTAGGAAGCTCCATTGATACGGCATTCTCGTATTCCTCATTGTGCTGGGATGCGTCAAGCCCGACATGCTCATTCCATTTGCTGACCCTCATGGGCACAATCTTGTCGGTGATCCAATAGAGCAGCCAGCTCATTGCGAATGTATAGACGAATACACCTGCCATCACCAGCACATGGTTGAAGAAAAATTCTCCACGGCTTATCATGTCGGGATCGTTCTGGGCGAAGAAGTCGTATGCGAATATTCCGGTGAGAAGCGTGCCGATTATACCGCCGAGTCCATGAGTGGGAAAAACGTCGAGAGCATCATCAAGCACTTTTGAATAACTCTTCCAAGACACTGCGAGATTGCAGCACACGGTGATGACCAATGCAATGAATATGCTCTGTCCAACCGTGACCCAACCGGCACATGGAGTGATTGCCACAAGCCCGACGACAGCACCTATAGCCGCCCCCATGGCAGAGGGTTTCCTGCCTCTTACGGCATCAAGTGTGATCCATGTCACCATGGCAGTTGCAGCGGCAGTATTTGTATTGAGGAAGGCGGAGATTGCGATTCCGTCAGCAGCAAGGGATGAACCTCCGTTGAACCCGAACCATCCGAGCCAGAGGAGAGCCGCACCGAGGAGCACGAAAGGCACGTTGGCAGGCTTGTTGCCGGCACCACCGTCCTCACGTTTACCCAAGAACATCGCGCCTACCATAGCTGCGATACCGGAAGCGGCATGAACCACGATACCTCCGGCATAGTCATGCACGTGGAGCATGCCGAAGAGTCCGTCGGGATGCCATGTGCAGTGAGCCAAGGGACAGTAGACGAGTATAGTCCACAGCATCATGAAGAGGAGGTAGCCGGAGAAATGCACGCGTTCGGCGAAAGCTCCCGTTATCAGAGAGGGGGTGATTATGGCAAACTTCATCTGGAAGAGGGCGAACAGGGCGAGGGGGATTGTAGTGGTGACAAGTCCGATCTGCGATGCCTCCGATGCCGGATCAGTCACGTTGCCTACACCTACATTGCGCATCATGAAGAAATCCACGGGGTTTCCGATGACGTGGCATATATCGTCGCCGAAAGCCAGTCCGAAACCGAACACCACCCACAGCACGCTGACGAATCCCATCACGATGAAACTCTGAAGCATTGTGGATATCACGTTTTTCTTCCTTACCATTCCGCCGTAGAAGAATGATAATCCTGGTGTCATCATGAGGACGAAGATGGTGGCGGTGATCATCCACGCCACGTTCGCCCAGATATGAGTGCTGCCGAGTTCAAATAGACCGTCTTTAACCTCCGTGCGCAGTCCGAGGATACTGACTACGATAATTCCAATCAAAACAGCCAGCCATCCCCAGCTGACTTCATGTCTGTAAATCTTCATACCTTTAGAAATTGAAAATAGAAATTGAAATGTAAAATTACCTGTAAAATCATTAAAACAATTTAATAACGCTGCAAAAGTAGAAAATTGTTTATGAATATACAAGAAATAAAGCAAAAATCTTAAAATATATTTATATTTATGGATATAATCTATTTGTATTATGTGAATTGCCATAAAAGTACTTTCCTCGATTTTGAATATCATCGAAGATAATGGGTGATTCACGGGGATAGAGTCTTACTTTAGAATAGAGACTCATGCGCATGAAGAATGCGTCAAGGAAGGTAAGAAAACTATCAAACAATTCGCTGATAATTAGAAATCAATTTGGACAATTGGAATGTTATCATGTTCATACGCACGCCACGCAATACTAAATATTGTATGCCATAAGGGAATTGTCTATATAGCATTCCGGATATATAACTTTGAAATTGTTTTTTCCGATAACATTCTTATCCTTTATGCATATCTGAATAGGTGGTTTTAAGTCCAAGTATGCTTTCCCATTTGGGTAAATGCGATCTTGAAAATCTCGAATATTGACGCACTCACGAAACTCTGCTCTGATAGCTATATAAGGAAATTTTGTCCCCATAATATCTTCCGCATGCGTCAATACTCGTTCAATAGTTACTTTGCTATTGGGAAAAGTTTGAGCGTACTCATCTCTCCATGCGGAGAATAATGTCAAATCTTTAGGTTCCAATAGATTCAGTACTTTATCAGATGGTAAGGATACTTCTGATTGGGCTATCAAATATCTTTTCCCTGCATTTAAATACGATACTCGTCCCCAGAAATGAGCAGAATTTACAAATGTATCCCAATAGTAATAGCCTTTCCCAAGCCAAGGGTTTCTGACATTGCCGGGGAAAGGTCCGTTTGCCTCAACGTAATCAACGTTATCACAATCTTCTAATGTTTGGTAAAGAATGCTCAAAACTATTTAACGTAATTGTGTGTTCTCTTTAAGTATAGTCTGTAGCCCCGTAAGATTTAGAGTAGGGATAAGGATAGGTTCATCTATGTTGGCTTGTAAAGTCACGGAACTTACAAAAGCCCTAACATACGGGAACACTATTGCAAGGCTATTAGGATAAAAATAATCTGGTATTTCAGTTATGCTTAGAGGTTCTTTAAACTCAAAAACAGCCTCACAAATAATTTTTACAATCAATTCTTCTCCTTGTGTGGCTGTAAATGCGAAACTAAGATAATAGGAACTTGTAGTGGGGTCAAAAACTCCAGATGGAGAAAAGGATAGATCCAACGGGGACTGATCTGAGAAAAGTCCCATATTCATTTCCACATTAGTAAATGTGTATGATTTAAACGCAAAGGCAGCGGGAGTAGCCATAAGATACAGAATATAAAGAAAAATCCAGACAGTAATCTGGATTTATATTATAGTTTAATAATTCTTGGCGGTTGGAATGCCTGTTAGTCTGAACTGTTATCGCATAGACATATTCATAGGCATCGACTGATGAGCGGCATTCATTCTCCAGTCGTTCCAAGTCAATTGCCTTCTGTTTTTCAGAGGTATTAACTCTATAATGTCTCAATGCGGCTAAAACGGGATCCATATCTTTCATGTTTTCGCTTTGCGAAGTTAATAATATTATTTGGGATAACCAAACTTTGAGGGTAATCTTTTCTTTATCGCGTCATTATAACCAATAAGAGGTTTAAGATGTTCATCGTCATGGTAATCGGACATACGGATAGAATGATGGGAGTTTATTATTATTGGCAATAAAACAATTGCCACATCTCACTGTCTTTCCTTGACATAGCAGTGATTTAGTAATCTTCAAAAAATAACTTGTTAAAGTTATAAATGTAAATTTTTTTCTTGTGGCAGCATCTTTCCGGTGCTTTCCGATATAAAAAAGGGGCTGCGCTCCATCACGGAAGTACAGCCCCTCGGGGTTTAACTATGCTTTAACCTGTAAAATCGGGGAAACCGAAAAAGATTACTTGTTTCAGAATTTGAAACCGATCTTCAAAGTCGGAGCTGCCAGTATTGAATAATCGTGGCTGTCGGCTTCAAGCGATTTCAAACCCTCCTGCGGTTTGTGGGTAGTCATGTTGTAGGCGTAAGCGAATGGGTCAACAGAGAATCCCACGAACATAGCCGGGAGCACGTAGTAGTCAAAACCGATGGTGAGGCTGCCACGAAGGCTCCAAGTCTCGCCGACCGACTTGCCCATAGAGGTCCATTCGTCATATTTCTGCTCATTCAGAGCATACGCCATGCCAACCCTCACGCCTGTATACCACATCAGGTTGCTGATTCCGGAGATAGAGAAATATCTGTCGACTCCGGTGTAAGCGTTCCATGTGCAGGAATACTGGCTTGCCACAGCGCGATAGTTAGGTATCTCGCCGAGAGTGTCATCGCCGGTAATATCGTCGATAGTGCCGGGCACGTCGGGATAGCCGGGATGGTGGTTGAAGTTCAGTCCTCCTCCCAAATTGAGTTTCCACTTGTCACTCACGAAGTATCCAGCCTCGAAGCCCACCATGAGCTTCTTCTGGTTCCAAAGACTGTTAGGAGCTATCGCCTCATAGTCTGTGAGGTTGCCCGGAAGGGCATTGACGTTTGTGTAACTGTTGTATCCTACTGTAGCCGCTACGGTGAAATCACCTTTTACGGGGGTGTTGTCGTCCTGAGCGGCGACAGTAAGAGACAGCATGGGTAGAACGGCTGAAATTAAAAGTTTCGTTTTGTTCATTTTTCAGACTTTTAAATTATTTGCCGTTTCCGGGGGATTATTATTCAGCCATAGCCTTGTCAAGGGCAGCCTTGGCGTTGTCGTATTCCTTCTGGTAGATTTCGATCTGGGCTTTCTGGTCAGCTATCTGCTGCTCAAGAGCCTTGATGGCGTTGGCATCCTTATCACCGGCAGAAGCAAGCTCCTTCTCATAGCCGGCAATCTTCTTCTGTGCCTCAGCAATCTGATCCTGGAATCCCTTGATATCAGTCTCCTTCTCGGAAATCATAGAGTCGATATTCTGTCCTTCATTATCGGTAGCGATAAGACTGTTGAGGGCATTGTATTCTGCATACTTCTGATCGTATGCGTTCTTGGCGAGGGCATTATCCTTCTTAGCTTCGGCGAGAGCGAGGTTAGCGGCATTGACCGCATTCATGCTTTCAACATTGCCGGCAGCACCATCATTGAGGTCTTTAGCCTTAGCGTTGAGTTCGGTAATGAATTTCTCATTCTCACTTACCTGATATTCAGCATTATTTTTAGTCTTGGTAGCTTCTACAGTGTTGGCAGTAGCAAGTTTGAGTTCTCTTTCTTTATCATAAACATTGCCGGCCTCATTATATGCCTCCCATGCTTTAGTCTGTGCTTCGATAGCTTTATTAAGGGCAGTCTCGGCATCAGCAAGGGCTTTCTTCTGAGCCTCTGTGGCTTTATCTCCAGCCTCGTCTACAACCTTCTGGGCAGCATCCTTAGTCTTCTGAGCAGCCTCAACAGCAGCGTCGGCATCCTGAGCGGCTTTTTCAAGTTTCACAGAATTGTCGTAAGCCTTCTGAGCGTCCTCCTGAGCTTTCTGGGCATCCTCAAGATACTTGGTTGCATCAGCAAGCCATTTCTTGTCGGATTTCTGAGTTGCGGCTACCGCAGCAATAACCTTCTCAACACTTCCCGGCACGAGATCGTAGTATGAAGAATATTCGTAATAGGATTCAGACCCTTCACTTACGATGCCGCTATTCCAGTCTGAAGTGCCTACAAGTTCGTAGGTCAGTTCTTCATTTGTATAAGAAGCATTTGTGAAGAGAGGTATATAGGTTTCGCTGAGGACTTTCTCCTCCCAATTACCATAACCCCACTCGTTAGGGATATAAATATACTCTATTTCCTGAATGAATGCGCAGTAGTATCCACGGGCATCCTTGGGAGCACCGTTTTCCTGTTCTGATACCCATTTAATCTGGATATTCCCACTGATATAGTTAATATTACCATTATAGGGCTTCAGATCATTGACAGCAGCCATATAAGCGGAACCTGTCAGAGTTTTCCATGCGGCATTATTTGCATTGGTGGCATCCAACACAACTTTGGCGGCATCTTTCTGCTTGGTATCCAGAGTAAGAACTTCCTGCCATACAGCGGGGAGGTCTTTCTTAGCGTCAGCCACTGAGAAATTCTTCCAAGTGTCGATGTAAGTCTGTGCTTCGAGGATATCCTCCTGCCATCCGGTGATATTGTCATTCTCACTTTGGATAAGGTTTGCATAAACTTCAGCTGACGTGTCGAGTCCGGCTTTCAGTCTTGCAAGGTTGATCTCATATCCGGCAAGAGTTTTATTTGCCGTAAAAACTGCTTCCTGAGCTTCGCGATAGACGCGGAAAAGCTCACTCAGACGAGTCCTTGTAGCATCGTCATTATTCTGGATAGCTTCCTGATAAGCCTTCTGGGCAGCGAGCATATCAGCCTTCTGTCTCAGAAGGTTAATCTCAAGTTGTCCGGCAAGTTCCTGAAGGAGGTTTGCATAACGTTGCTTCTCATATTGAGCTTGCGCCATAGCCTCTTCAGCTTGCGCCATAGCTTGTTGCGCGCGAGCTTTCTCGGTTTCTGTCTGTGCTTTCTGGTACTCAGCCCGAGCCATCTGGTAGGCAGCCTGAGCCTTCGCATATTCAGCCTGGGCCTTAGCCAATTCGGCTTGAGCTTTCTGAGCCTCGGCAGTTGCATTAGCAGTGATTATGGCAGCCTCCGCCTGAGCCTTGTTGAGGTCAGCCAGAGATTTGATCTGCTCAGCCTTTGCCTGGCGTACAGCAGTAACAGAAGGAGACTCGGTGTCGTCCACGCAGCTGTTGAGAGTCAACGCTCCCAAGAGAAGTGCGCTTAGAAATAGTTTCTGTTTCATAGGTTAATGTTTGTTGTTAATTGATAAATTAATTTTATGTGTGGATATATTTGTTTCAAGATATCTGTTTGATTATAGGTAAGCGATAAGCATGTTTGAAGCCTGAATCGCATCCATAACTCTTACGAAGAGATTTGGATGCGACAAAGCCGAGATTTGCTAAACAAATAAAAAAATCAGGTCAGAAATGACCTGATTTTTTATTCTATATTATAAGGTGTTATGGGCAGTGATAACTGGGATGGGTTCAGACGATGGTGAAACCGAGGTCGTCAATCACCTCGCGTATGGCAGCTGAATCAGCCTCACCCTTTATCACTGTCTTGCCGGTGGCAAGATCCACGCTTACAGACTCCACGCCGGGGAGTTTCGAGAGATTTTTCTCTACCATAGCCTTGCAATGACCGCAAGTCATCCCTTTCACTGTAATAACAGTCTCTTCATTATTCATTCCTGTATTCATTTCTGTATCTATTTTATCTGATTTTGTTGGTATATATTTTCTTATCATTGCGTTGATGAGCAGGATTATGAGCAACACGGAACAGATGCCGGGGAACAATCCTACCTGAAGGTGGCAATTCATCTTTCCTGCTGTCATCTGCATCGGAAACCAGTCGGCGGGCATGAGATAGTCGATGCATAAGCCGATTGCTATGGCTCCCATTACGATTGTGGCAAGATACATTGCGGCTGCCTTCTTGCCGAGGGATTTGCTGACTATTATGATTGACGCGAAATTGGCGGCAGGACCCGCCATCAGCAGCACGAATGCCGCACCCGGACTTAGTCCTTTCAGCATCAGGGAGAGTGCGATAGGTATGGAGCCTGTGGAGCAGACGTACATCGGTACTGCCACTATCACCACTGCGATCATCGACAGCAATGGATAGTCGGCAAAGAACGTGAAGAATCCATCCGGAACAAACACTGTTATGGTGGCGGCAATCACCAGTCCGATTATGAGCCATTTTCCGATATTCTGCACCATCTCCACAAATCCGTAGCGCAAGGCGTCACGTATTTTCCCGATAAAACTGTCGGAGGCTGGAGCGTCGATGGTATCCACCTCTTTATCTGCCGTGACATCGCACGATGTATCTTCCCGATTGACCAGCATACCGCCAATGAATGCCGTCACGAGAGCCGCCACCGGACGTATTATTGCGAATGCCGGACCAAGTAGGGAGTAGGTTGCGGCAATTGAGTCAATGCCGGTCTGAGGCGTGGCGATAAGGAATGATGTGGATGCACCACGCGACGCACCGTTGCGGCGGAGGGATACCGCTGTAGGCAGCACTCCGCATGAGCATAACGGGAGGGGCACTCCTATAAGAGCCGCCTTTATCACTGCCCATGCACCGGGACGCGACAGATGTTTCCTGTAGAACTCACCGGGCACGAAGGCATACAGCACGCCTGCCACTAAGAAACCGAGAAGCAGGTAGGGTGCCATCTCGGCGAGCATGTTTATCAATGAGTAAATGAATTCCATATTTACAATCTTTTTTCCGATTGCAAAATTACAAATTGCCGGGCATACGGATGTTACACCATTATCAAATAATGTTGCATGATTATCCATTCGCAAAGGGATAATCATGAAGGGCGATAGAATAGACTACACCTCGTCGATACCTGTGCGTTGACCTGAATCCTTAAACTCAGATATAGTCATGCCCTGAGATTTCTTGAAAGCCCTTGAAAGATGGGCTACGCTTGAGAAGCCTGCCACATCGGCAATCTGCGCCAATGACAGTTCATTGTCAAAAAGGAGTTCCTTCACGTATTCCATACGTTGCGACATAAGATACGACTGTATGGTCCGCCCCTCTATGGAAGAGAACAGGCGGCTCAGATGACGGAAGTCGAGCTTCACGGCATCCTCCAGATATGCCGACAGTTTTATCTTCCCGTCGTCATGATTGTGACGGGCATAATGACGGATCGCCCTCTTTATCCTCTCGACCGTCGTGAGTTCCGGAGATTTCAACGGTTCAAACCCAACGTCCCTCAATCTGCCGTAAAGATTATCCAATGTAGACTGATCCGGAGAGTCGGACAGGGTAATGCTGCCTAACTCCACCCTTGCATCCTTCAGTCCAAGTTCGCGGCATATATCCTCCACCGTCATAACGCAACGGCGGCAAACCATGTTCTTTATGTGGAGTGTATGTTCAGGCATATCTGTGAGGTATGTTTGGATAATCTCATAACGTCAAACCGGTATTAATATTTCAGATTGTGCTGATGAAGTTTAGACAACTTCAATATTTTAGCTTCAATATTTTATATTGAAGCGTTGTTGGAACTGTTTAATATTTATTGACTTAGCTTAACATTCTTTACGTGCCGAGCATTAAACAAAAGATAAGATGAGCGTGTTTATCATTCGGAATTAAGAATAAAACACTAAAACAAATAGAAACAAATAAGTATAACAAAATGGAAACAATCATCAATACCCGCATACCGGAGTTCTCAGTACAGGCATTTCACAACGGCAAATTCGAGACGGTGACGGATAAGGACGTGCTCGGCAAATGGGCAGTGTTCTTCTTCTATCCTGCCGACTTCACGTTTGTATGCCCGACAGAACTTGTGGATCTTGCGGAGAAATACGATAAACTCAAATCAATGGGTGTGGAGGTATATTCCGTAAGCACCGATTCTCACTTCGTGCATAAGGCATGGCACGACACGTCTGACAGCATCCGTAAGATCAATTATCCGATGCTTGCCGACCCGACTGGTCTTCTCAGCCGTGCGTTCGGTGTTATGGATGAGGCGGCAGGTATGGCTTACCGTGGCACCTTCGTATGCGATCCGGAGGGCTTGATCAAGCTGGTTGAGATACAGGACAACAGCATCGGACGTAATGCCGATGAACTTCTCCGCAAAGTGGAGGCAGCGCAGTTTGTGGCATCCCATCCCGGCGAGGTTTGTCCCGCGAAATGGAAAGAGGGAGCCGCAACGCTGAAACCAAGTATCGACCTTGTGGGAAAGATTTGAAGTAGAACGATATAAAATAGAGACCTATGCTGGATAAAGATATAATCACACAGCTAAAGGGTATCTTCGCAAACTTGGAGACGGCGTTCACATTTGTTGTGAGCGGCGTCTCTTCGCGTGAAGAGACCCGTCAGATGGTGGAGTTTGTAAATGACTTCGCCTCTTCGTCCGCCGCTTTCTCAGTGAAGGAGGAGGATACTCCCACCGAGGAGAATGCCCCGACCCTTGCTATATGGCGAGATGGCAATCCCACGGGAGTGTCGTTCTGCGGCATACCTAACGGGCATGAGTTCACGTCGCTTATCCTTGCGGTGCTGAATGCGGCGGGACAGGGGAAGAATCTTCCCGATGAGGCGTTGCGTCGCCGTATCGCGTCGCTTCAGGGTCCGGTGGATATGTTTACGTTTGTATCGCTGACGTGCACGAATTGTCCGGAAGTGGTGCAGTCGCTAAATATCATCGCGCTCATCAATCCGTCGTTCCGTCACGTCACGATAGATGGTGCTGTTGTGCCGGAGATGGTGAAGAGCTATAATGTGCAGTCTGTCCCGACGGTATATGCCAACGGCGAGCTGCTCAGTGTGGGGCGTGCGGAACTCGGAGATCTGGTTGCGTTACTTGAGAAGAAGTTCGGCAGCACGCCTAATCCCGGCGAGGTGAGTGATGTCACGCTCGGCTTTGACGTCATCGTGGCAGGAGGCGGACCGGCAGGAGCCGCGGCTGCCATATATCTCTCGAGAAAGGGATTGCGCACTGCAATCGTGGCAGGCCGCATAGGCGGACAGGTGAAGGACACCATGGATATAGAGAATCTTATATCCGTGCCTCATACCACCGGACCGGAATTGGCTTCCGACCTGCGGCGTCATCTGGAATCGTATGATATCGCTATCTATGACAACCGCCGTATCGTGGATGTCGCACTTGACGGATTCCCGAAAAGAATCACCACCGACAGTGGTGAGACTTTTGAGGCTCCACAGATAGTGATTGCTACAGGTGCATCATGGCGACGGCTCAATATTCCGGGTGAGAATGAGTATATCGGTCGGGGTGTGGCATTCTGCACCCATTGCGACGGACCCTTCTTTGCCGGTAAACGTGTGGCAGTGATTGGTGGTGGCAATTCCGGGATAGAGGCGGCAATCGACCTGGCAGCAATATGCGAGCATGTCGATGTATTTGAGTTCCTTGATGAACTGAAGGCGGATATGGTGCTTCAGAAGAGACTTACCGAGTTCGACAATGTAGCGGTTCACCTCTCATCAGCAGCAGAGGAGGTGATCGGTAACGGCACGAAGGTAACGGGCATCAAGGTGAAGGATCGTAAGAGTGGAGAGTCCGCGCTTTATGATCTGGATGGAGTGTTTGTGCAGATTGGACTTACTGCCAACAGTTCGCCCTTCTCCAATCAGTTGCCGGTCAACAAAGCCGGAGAGATTATAATGAAGGGTGCTGGACGCACCGGCATACCCGGAGTGTACGCAGCCGGCGACGTGACAGACATCCCCTACAAACAGATTGTCATAGCTATGGGAGACGGAGCCACGGCAGCCCTTTCCGCAGTCGACGACCGCATGAGAGGCGTCACCCCCTCCTGACACCCCGGCATAACGCGAAGCTAACGCTTGATAATTAAAACTAAGACTCCATCTCTTAAAAATATGACAACAGTATCTATATTTTTAAGAGATGGAGTCTTGTGTAATCGATGTAGATGTGCTTCTGTCATTATCACCGCGTAACTATCATTCCTTTGACCATCATCCCCGTTTGTAAAATTTAATATATTCTCTATAATCAAGTAAGTGAATTTGTCAAAACTTCATAAACAGATGTCACTTGACAGTTACATTTTCCGCCATATTATACATGTCTGGAAGATTGTGGCTGAAGAATGTCAAATTACTATTATAGAATTTTATAAAGTCTTTTTCTGAGGGATGCCCTTTCCAAACAGAATAATAGTGATTGTCATTTTCGTTGGCTCCCACAAACTTGTTGCGCCACATTACTACCATACACAGGTTGCGTCCGGTTGCGGGTGTCAAAATCTGTTTTGTCCAGTAATCGGCATCTGTGAAACCTTCGACACCTGTTTCCGTTACTCCACACGGCTTCAACTTCATTTTGGAAACCTTACTGATAGTTTTTATATTTGCAGCAAAAACAGTTGGGCTAAGTCCCTGATAGCAATCCATACCTATGAAATCTACGTAATCATCGCCGGGCCATCTGTAAAGAAAATCATTTTCGGTTTTCTGATTATCCATCTGCGGGGCTATTGCGTAAATAAACTGATGCACACCCTTTTTGTCACGGAGATAGTTTACAGTATATTTCCACAAGGTAATGAATTCCGTTTCAGTAGTACATGTGTTACCCCACCAGGACCACGCTTGGGTATGTTCGTGGAACGGACGGAATATGATAGGTATTAAATTTCCGTTACTATCTTTCAATCCGGTTACGAATTCTGCCAGTCGATCAAGCCAAGTATTAAATTTCTGCTGTGTGGCAGATCCATCAGTCAGAATCTCCTTGGCAACATTCTTATTGGAATTATCCCAAGAGTCGCCACCTGTGAGAGGATTGTTGAGGTGCGCACATGCAATGATTACTTCTCCACGGTCACGAGCTTCAAGTATACAACGACGACGTATATTTGTAGATTCAGAGTCAATGTATCTGTCGTCCATTAACTCGGCAAAATCAAGACTATATACACCGGGGTAATCGCCACAGACATCTTTTGTGTCAGACCTGCCTTGTTCGTCATACCATTTTCTGCCATACATAAGGTCATCATGATGACCGAACATGAAGCCTTTCTGACCTATCGTCCATAAGTTGGAATATAGAGCTTTTGTCTCAGGCGTGGCTTGTTTGTCTACTATACTTAAAGTGATGGCTTGACCCTGTTCATTACCGGATGAAGGCTTATCCGGCTCGTTACCTGAACATGAGGCTGTGCTGTATGCTATGAATGCCAGGCTGCAAATGCTTAAAATTGATTTGAGGTTCATGATATTGTTAATTTAGTTGTGTTAGTAAAACCATAGATAGGGGGGAGAGTTTCGTGCTGAAGGTATTATTAGAGATATCTGATTGTTCCGGTAGGAGGAAGCCGTCATTATCCAGAGTCATGGCATTTTCCTCATATCTGTAGACGTCGGCATTAGCTGTCCCGTTAGGGAGTTTTATTGTAATTGATTTTTCAGAGTCCCCTTTATTGATCAATGCTATGGTGTATTTCCCATCATATTTTGCCGCACAGGTGAAAATATCATCATCTTCCGGATGATTGACTTTCACAATGTCGCAGCCGGTAGGAAAGAAACGACAC
Source organism: Lepagella muris (assembly GCF_004793975.1). Classification (NCBI taxonomy): domain Bacteria; kingdom Pseudomonadati; phylum Bacteroidota; class Bacteroidia; order Bacteroidales; family Muribaculaceae; genus Lepagella; species Lepagella muris. The sequence goes on along the minus strand of NZ_SRYB01000042.1, from coordinate 12,245 downwards.
ATCAATGACCAGGAGTAGAACCACGGGCGTATATCTTCCTGTGATGGATCATTAAAGACCTCACTGCCCAAGATGTTCCACATACCCCACAGTTTAATGTCTTCGGGCTTACCTGAATCTCCTTGTGAATGCATGGCGTCGTCAAGCATCCATGCCGCAACACCTGAAAATCCATTGTTCATTACCTCCGTTGCCAGTATAGCCATGTCAATACCATAGAAATAGTCGTAGACAAGCATATTGCAATCACTCCCTTTAGTGAAAGGATGATTTTCAACACGACGATTATATTCAGCCATCAGCAAGGAGTCTGCTTCTCGCCAATACTTATATCCGGCTTCTCCAAGTACAATCTGCTTATTTTCAGGTATAAGAGATTTGTATTCTTTTAGAAGACCGGCATATTTACCGGATAATACTTCAGCTTGACCGGGGTAAGCATGAATGTCGTATAATCCGATAATTGAATCAGCATTCTTGACAGTCTCTGTAAGCCATCCAGTGGTATTTAGATCGGAATTACGGTTATGGTAGTCGGCAACTACATCAGGTCCGGCAAGAGATACCTTATCAAGCAAGCCGGGATACTCTGCCATTTTCTTATAAAATTTCTCTGCCATTGAATACCACAGATTGAAATCCCCGTTAGTGGATGCCCAATCTCCGTCCGGTTCGTTGAAAATGACAAAATGCTTTATACATGAAAAACCTTTATCAATCACGAGCATATTTAGATAATCTACAGCCATCTCCACCCATCGGGAATCATCTTTCATATCCCAGGAGGGAGGATTATACTCTCCGTAAATCACGGTTATGTCATTATCCGTGCAATATTGTAGAAGCCTACAAATTGACTCTAAATTGTCTTCTTTATTATATTCCCCTGTTTTGACATCGTAATAGCGGAAAGGACTATTTATCATGCAGCGGATATATTGTGGTCGCATGTAGTCAAGACGTTTGGTTAGTTTTGTCCAATCCTCTTCAGAGATTGGTGCGCCCCAACTTTCAGCCTCGTCATACGGATCCCATTCCACTCCATTGCCGATGTAGGATGCGTTTATGACCTCATCAGTCACGGTAAAATCCATAGAACCGGAAGAGGTGCACGATGTAAACATTGCAGCGCAACAGGCAGAAGTAATTATCAATGATGGAAATTTCATATTATAAAATGTTACTGATTATCACTAATGATTTTGCAGGGACAGATAGAATATCCCCTTCATGAGATATACAGGCTTTATTCTCCTCCGGAAGCGATAATTCCGAAGAAAGGTTATTCAATACATTCTCATTGTATATTGAAACTTTAGCACCGGGGATGAAAGAAGTCATCTCCCTATTAATGTATGCCGATAAATTTGCTTCAGAAATATTCAAAAGGATTAAAGAATATTTACCATCCTTTCTTACAAGGGCACTTTTTAGAGAGCCGGGAGCATTGGATTTTACATTAATGACCTCACACCCACGCGGAATTGAACGGCACAGAATCGACCAGGCATAGAACCAGGGACGTATTTTCTCCTGATCTTTACCGAAAAATTCATCGCCAAAACTATTCCAGAATCCCCATATTTTCAGCTTATCCGGAGCTTCATTGTTATGCATGGCATCATCAAGCATCCAGGCTACTGTCCCTGAATAGCCTGCCTGTAAAGTCTGGACAAGAGCGTCAGCCATATCCAATCCATAAGCCACGTCATACACCGACATTTGAGAGTCTTCAATAGAAGCATATTTATAAGTTTCTGCACGAAGTCGATTCAATTCATTAAGGGCTTTGTCTTCCGGGGCTACATATTTAAGTCCGATTTCCCCCATTATGATTTTATGATTAGCCGGGACACAATCACGATAGCTTTTGATTATTTCGTAATATTGATTTGTATTGACAGTATATTTTGATGGATATGTATGAATATCATAGAGCCCGATGATATTCCCTATGTCAGATGCGGTTTTTTCTATCCACCAAGTTTCATCCGTGGTCCAGATGGCAGCATCCGGACCAATAAGGGATATGCGGTTTGCGAGCCCTTGTTTCTCTATTTCTGAGTGGATAATCCTCATCCCGTCGCGCCATAATTCAAAGTCTCCATCAGTTGCAGACCAATAACCATTTGGCTCGTTCACAAAGTTCAGGTAGCGTATGCAATCCATTCCCTTCTCATCAAGAAGATAACGGATAAATGATACCAACGTGGTTATATTCTTCCTATTGATTAATTTGTCGTTGTGGCTGATTAAAGAGCCACCCCAATCTCCAAATACAACGTCAATTCCACGACTTTGACAATATTTGAGGAGGAACTCGACATTTGGATAGTAATTATTGAAATCCGGAGTGCCATTTTCGGAGGAAAGAGAAGAAGCATTAATCATCATGCGGACTATGGCGGGTTGCATAAAATCAAGACGCTCATAGATTTTTGCTATGTCTGCATCAGAGAATGTCAAACGACCATGTCCATAATCCATTGTATATGGATCCCACTGAACACCGTTGCCTATATATTCATTACTGATGACAGACGTTTCATCAATAGAAAGGATGACCTGACCGATTGTGGACGCCGGAAATCCACAACCGATCAATGTCATCAGTAACCTTAAAACAATCTTTAACTTATTCATGCCACTTAAGAACTAATCTTTATTATTCTTACTAAATACGTGTCAAATCTTTTTCACAGAGATCCAATATTTACGAGGTTTCTTGACAAATTTGTCGTAATCCTGATAAATATTTGTCCAGTCATCTGTACCATTCAGAGTAAATGTAAAGGCATTATCTGTGATGGTAAATGATTTATCATATCCAAGATCTTCGGTGCCGGCATTTTCAAGACGCCCAACAGTCACGTTTCCATCCTTGTCTGTAAAAGTAATTGTATTCTCGGCATAGTCCCTTTCCCATTTACTCTCGCCAATGGGAATCTGGCGGTAGAAATGGTCGAGATTTACAGCCTGACCGGGATTTTCAGGATTATTACCGATATAAGTGAAGTCGGCATATTTGCCGTCTGCGCCAGCTTCATTTATGCAGATGCCGTTAGTATTACCGTTGTCTGACACACCGGTCATTGTAAACGTCAGCACGTTGTCAATCTCACAAGCCGGTCCTTCGTTTTCCTTCCAGCACCAAGGTTTATCGGTAAATGCCATTACTGCACCTCCTCCATATTCCGGACCTGTTCCACCATAGATTTTGAGTGATTGGATTGCCCATTTCCCCTCTACAGATTCTGTAAATTCAGAGACATGAATTGTATAGTCTCGATATTCACCTGTAGCAGAATTAACAGACAAGGTAGCAGTCCGCTCCGGATTCTCGAAGTTAAGGACATCGCCTATCCCCACAGAAGAATTAGCTTGATAGGAGAGTTGCAGATTGGTTATTTTGATATTAGACAGATCCGGCACAGCATTGACATTTATTGAAAGCTCAATTAAGCCTGTTGTGGCATCTACGGCTTCAATTTCTGCAACACCTATCTGATTCTCAAATTTAATATCAATGACTTGACGTTCATGATTCCATTTGCCGTCATTTATCTCATCTTGCAAATCTTTTTCACAAGATTGGAATCCGGCAGCGGCACATGCCAAAGCGAGAATTTTATATATTGTATTCATTGTTATTGTCATTATCTAAGGCTACCATTTAGATTTATCTCAGCTTGAGGGATAGGATAGAATGTGATATCATCTTCCGACATTCCCCGAGCCTCTGGAATTTCCCCAATCCTGTTCCAGCGACGAATGTCATACATGCGATCACCCTCATAGGATAGTTCAAAACCACGTTCTTTATATACTGCCTCCCGAAAGTCTGTCATTGACAGATTGGGTTGCAGGTCAGACAGTCCCGCTCGATTCCGGATGTAGTTGACAAGTTGATATGATTGTGCGGTAGGACCCGCAGCTTCCGCATAAATCAACGCCACATCTGAGAACCGAATAAGGAACGGGCGAGTGCTTGTCTTATCTCCTGAAAACTTAGGGTCAATATATTTTCTGCTGAAGGGATATTGGAAGTTGTCGGGATATTTCGCACTTACTTCTCCATTCGCATTATAAACCTTGTCACAGATCAGATGAGTCTTACGCTTGTCATTATCTTCAAATGAATTATAGAAGGCTTGTGTCGTCTGGTATTCACCCCATCCATCATGAGAAGGTATAAACTCTTCAGAATCTCCTTGTTTCAAGTAGATTGTTGCGCCATCGATATACGGGATGAACATCTTGGATATTTTGGAAAACTCGCCCTCACTCGTCCCGCTTCGGTCCATTGCCATCATGAATATATGTTCAGGTCCGTTTGCCTTCTCGACATCGTATATATCAAGCAAGTTTGGCTCGAAACCATAGACATGTTGTTCAGTGATAACTTGATTGGCGAAATAAGCGGCACTATCATACATCTCTTCCGTATCACGACGCATATCGCGATAAAGTTTTACTCCATGCTCTTTAGCAGAAGCGACATACAGATAAGCCTTTGCAGCAAGGGCTTTTGCAGCAACTTTATCGGCACGGCCAAGGCGCGGAGCGTCATAGACAGGCATTAAATCGGCAGCTTTACGACAGTCGCCGAGAATAAGATCATATAATTCATCGATATCTGATGCAAGTGGTGCGGAAGTCTGATCGAGAGTTTCCACTACAGAATTATGCATGGGAACCAGTCCGAAATTACGGACCAGGCTGAAATAATTGTAAGCACGTAGGAAATATGCTTCTCCTAAATACTGATCCTTAATATCCTGGCTGAAATTACATTTGGGAATATTCTTTATCACGGCATTGGCGCGGTTTATACCGATAAAGCTGTATTTGAAGAAATTCTCAAGAGTTTTGTTTGTTTTGAAATTTGACACCTTCCAGTTATTGATGTCTTGATTGTCCATTGTGGCATCACTCTTGGTTGTCAAAGCTTCAGTCGGCATATCGCCCAAGAAGAATATCGATCGTGAATATTCGAGGAAATTCATGCAACCATAGGCATAATTGACGGCAGCCTCTGCATCAGCCTCAGTTTTATAGAAATTATCCTCTGAATAAAACCCATAAGGAGTTTCGTCCAAGTTACAGGAGGATAGCATTATCGCCATCCCACCCATAAGCGAGAGAATTTTATTAGTAGTTATCATGTTAGGATTTTATTAAAATGTAAAGTCAACTCCAAAAGTCCATTTGCGAAGACGGGGATATCCACCGGTATATACGCCATTTAGCCCGACTTCAGGATCATAGCCTTTGAACTTGGAGAATGTATATAGGTTAGACACGTTGGCATACAGACGAATTTTATCACAAATCCAAGAATTTTTGAAATTGAAAGTATATCCTAAAGTCAAAGTCTGTATTCTTAAGAAAGATCCGTCTTCAACCCACCAGTCAGAAACCATTGACTGTCTACCATCGCGCAGGCTCGGATATTTATTTGTCGGATTGTCGATAGTCCAACGAAGGGGTTGATTGCTCGGTTCACCAAACGCCTTTGTATTGTAGACGTCCTTACCAAATTCACCATTGAAGAATACCCCCAAGTCCCAGTTCCTCCATCCGAGGTTAAGTTGCAGGCTCATTGTCAAATCCGGATTAGGATCACCAATGATGGTTTTGTCGGCTTCAGTAATTGATCCATCACCATTTAGATCAACATATTTGAATTCACCGGGCTGAGCATACTCTCCGTCAAGACCGGCACGGATGCCTTCGTCAAGTGTCTGTACGATTCCATCGACCTTATAACCATAGAACACATTCATTGGCTGTCCGATAGCAAGAATATTGATATAGTCGCGATATTTCTCATAACTATTGCCGGAATATTCAAACAGCATCCCTGTCATTGGATCCTCAATGAGCCCTGATTCCAAGGTATTGCCAAGATTGGTAATCTTATTCTTATTATGTGACATGATAAGTGTTCCGTTCAATCTCCATTCAGGAGTGCTCAGTATGATGCCATCAATTGACAATTCTACACCGCGGTTCTCAATATTTCCATCGTTAACCCACATCCTGTCGTATCCGGATGATGGTGCAAGGTTGCGTTGACGTAGCAAATCTTTAGTCTTTTTAATATAAGCATCGAAGCCTATGCGCAGACGGTTATTGAAGAACCCCATGTCTATGCCAAAGTCAAACTGCTGTGTTGATTCCCACTTTAGATCGGGGTTAGGTATGCCACTCCATACGCGATTGATGCCACCCTGGCCGGTCCATCCGGAAACGTAGCCGGGACCGATTGTCGTCACCCAAGATCCATTGTTGTAATACTTTTCTGTGCCGTATCTGCTCAATGTCTGATAGGCACTGATACCCTGATTACCGGAGACACCATAGCTGGCACGGAATTTAAGCTCATTAAATATACCGAGCCTGCTGATAAATTCTTCCTGATGCGCTTTCCAACTTATTGCCCCCGAAGGGAAGTAGGCCCACTTATTGTTTTTTCCAAATTTGGAAGAACCGTCTGCACGAAATGTTACAGTGGCAAGATACCTGTTGTCGAATGTATAGTTTACCCTGCCCATATATGAGACGAGTTTCGTGTCCAACTTGCCATTAGAGAGGCTGTTTTGCTCCGGGTTTCCGGCTCCCATATTCTCATTGCCAAGGGTTTCATTTACGAAATTACGTGCAGTGAGTCCTGAACTTCGTTCCGTATATGTCTCATACGAGAATCCTGCCATTGCACTCAGCGAGTGCTTATCAAAATCTTGATTATAGTTGGCGAAAGTTTCTGAAACAAGATTTTGTCCTTGCCAATTGTCAATTTGTGCCTGTCCGTTACTAAATGTACCGGCTTCCGTATATTTTTTTGGATAATATTTATCACTTATCGAACTGCCATACTTATAGTTAAGTTGAGTTGTCAAATTAAGTTGCGGTATTATCTGCCAATCCAAAGTTCCGGATGAAATTACATCAATACCTTTAGACTGCTGTTTGCGATGCTCCGTGATGGCGACAGGGTGCTCATAGTCTTGTGAATTTGTAAGGTAGTAATCACCATTTTCATCATATACAGGGAAAATCGGATTCCTCCAGTATGCCAACCCGCTATTGTTATCCCTGACATTACGGCTGAGAATGTTCATGACACGGATTTTGAAGTTGCTGAAAAGCTGGTGTTCCACACTTAGATGGTAGCCATACTTTTTGTAATCGTCATTTATAAACAGACCCTGATCAGTGTAATAATTAGCACTCAATGCAAAATTGGTCTTCTCATTTGAACTTTGCACAGCAACAGTGGTATTATTGGATACAGGGAGATCTCTAAGCGTAATTTCATCCCATCTGGTATTGATATCCCATGTAGTCATGAGTTCTTCAATAGAAGGATAGTATATGCCTGTAGAATTTACCTTTCCGACATAGAGGGGATCAAGCCCACCGTTTATACGACCCTCGTTGTTAAGGGAGGCCATCAAGACCGGATCTCGCCATAAATCAAGTTTCGTTGATTTTTGAGATAATGTAATCTGCTGACGGATATTGACGATGGTTTTACTCTCTTTTGCTTTCTTTGTCGTAATCATGATTACACCATTTGCACCACGAGAACCATAGATCGCAGAGGCTGATGCATCTTTGAGAATCTCAATGCCTACTATATCTGCAGGGTTTATTTGCTTAAGATCGCCCGCATCTCCTAACGGGAAACCATCAACCACGACAAGTGGGGAGTTTGATCCATTTAGTGAACTCGCACCCCTTATGCGTACTGTTGAACCTGCACCCGGATCCTGAGATGAATTGTTGACCGACAGACCGGCTGCGCGTCCTTGTAGCAGTCCTTCAACGGAGTTTGACGGGGTAGTGGTTATTGCTTCAGGTTTTACCGATGTTACGGATCCTGTTAGGTCACTTTTCTTTACAGTTCCATAACCGATGGCAACAACTTCATTAAGCATTGTTGCATCCGTGGTTAGAACCACATCAATTTTTGTTCTACCTTTGACCTGCTCTTTTTGAGGATTCATACCCACATAAGAGAAAATCAAGGTGGCATCCTTAGCGATTCCTTTTATACTATATTCTCCATCAATATTAGTGGTGGTGCCAAGACTGGTACCATCAATTCTAATGGAAACGCCTATTAAAGGCTCATTGCTTTCGTCTACAACCACGCCGGAGACATCAATTTGTCCGGAGGATTGTGCGAAGCCGGTCAAAGAACCGCCAAGTAGCAGACAAAATACTATCAGCGGCAACATGACTTCAAAGGCTTTTCTTCCTTGTTTCATGATAATATTGGTTTTGGTAAGGTTTTTTTAGTTACTTGTCACTTAAAAATACTGCAATATCTTGGTCACAAAGTTACTATGAATGAATTAATGAAATCTACTATTTTACGCTATATAATTATACTTTTTTGAATTGTCGGTTGGATTGATTTGTTTTAACAAGTGTTAATCGCGCACAATGATGTTTTTAACACTGTTTTCAGCTGCAATTTTGCATTCTTCTGATTCAAGATGGTCAAGCAGCTCATCAAGGACACAGCTTGCAAGCCCGATATGCTTATCGGCACAACCATAATAAACAAGCAGATTGCCTTTTACAATCACATTGCCGGTTGGGAAAACACAGCCGTTATAGTAACCGATGAGTTCATGTTCTGAATCCGGTTCAAGAATTGGCTCAGTTGTTCGTCCGATGATTTTGAGTGGGTTTTCTTTGTCAAGCAATAGTGCGCCTACTCTATAGTGCCCGACTCCACCATGTTCCACACCGTGATAGAGCATAAGCCATCCGCGTTCCGTCATAATCGGAGGTGTGCTTCCACCGATTTTTTCCTCCCAAGTGCCTTCGATTCCGGTAAGAAGCAAATGGCTATCCTTTGATTCCCAGTCAAGAAGGTCATCAGAATACTTTAACCATATTGCAGGATAGTCAGTTCCATATTTACTCCCGATATATTGTTTAGGTCTATGCAGAAGCGCATATTTCCCATTGATTTTTTCGGGAAATATGATTACATCACGATCATCAAGAATCGGGGACGTGATTCTGCCTAACCGACGGTATGTATAGAAATCCTTAGTAACCGCCAGCCCGGTATTGCCGAGATTATCACGGATCGCCTTGGGCATGAATTCATCACAATCAGGAGTCTCTACCACATCATGCGCCATTTTCCAGTATTGTCCAGGGGGAAATGGGCGGTAGGCATAGGTGACAAAGAAATTTTCTCCAAACTTAACTATACGTGGATCTTCTACGCAACCTGAATCAGGACCATCAAGACTGGGACCGAATACAGGTTTGGATGACATTCTCTTGAAATTAAATCCATCTGTGCTTGTTGCCAGTCCGAATCGGATCACGTGTTCCTTGTCATTTCCGGCAGCCCGGTAGAGCATGTAATATACTCCATTGTCATATACTACTCCTGGATTACAAGTCACAAGAGATTCCCATTCGTTTCCCTCATTGGGAGAAAGTATCGGATTATTTTTATGTTTTTTCAGTTTCATATTGTATGAAATTTAGAAGTATTGAATATATGTTTAGCTGAATAGAATCCAAACGAATCCACTTATTATCAAGAGTAGGATTGCCCAAAACAGATAGCTTGACAACCAGTTGGAATTATAGGCTGAAATGATTTCGGATTTGAACTCTTCATAGCGGAATGTAGTGGTTAGCAATTTATTCTCTTCCGGACGTTTGCCGATTATACTTATTGACCACATTACAATAAGACTGAGTGCAAACAGTATTGGCACGATATAAAGGAAGTGAAGATTGCCGAATATCATATTTTTGCAGAACAGCAGACCAATTGCCACTACCAAACCGATTATTAATCCGACAAACGCGCCATTTGCATTTGTTCGTTTTGAAAAGATGCCTAATATGAAGGCAGCGACAATGGGGGGTGCGATATATGACAGCATCTCCTGATAGTATTTAAGTAGCGAACCGAAATGTCCTATGAATGGAGCCCAGAGGGCAGCAAGAATTATTATGACACAAGAGGCTTTTTGCCTATCACAACAAGCCTTTTAGATGATGCTTTCTTGTTGAACTGGGCATAAAAGTCTATTGTGAAGAGTGTTGAGGTTGAGTTTAGGATTGCAGACAGTGTTGACGTTAAAGCTGACAAAAGCGCAGCCAGCATAACTCCAAGCAATCCGATTGGCATAAGATTTAATACCATATTGGGATAAACCATATCTGGTTTTTCAAGTCCCGGAAATAAATCTCTTGCAATTACCCCCGGGATAGCAATGATAATTAGAGTGAGCATTGTGAGGAATCCGGTGAATATTACTCCCTTACGTCCCTCTTCGATGCTTTTTGCACTCAATACTCTCTGTACAAGGGTCTGATTGTTGGCCCAGAAGTAAAGTCCGGTAATTGGCATTCCAACAATAAGACCGAGCCAGGGTGTTGCATTATCGGCTAATGGCCGGATTAGCTTGAGCGATATGTCGCCGCTGGCAAAAAGATTTGTAAAATAATCACCTCCTTGCATGAAGCAAAGTATGGTAAGCATTATCGATCCAAGTATTAATATGGCGGCCTGAATTATTTCGGCGTTAATTGCCGATGATAATCCTCCAGGTATGGTATAAGATGCAGCGATAACTGCAAATATTATGATTATCAACTGAAGATCCGTTTCGGGCATTATCAACTTTATAATAAGAGCGGCTGCATACAAGGCTCCGGCTGCATCAAGGAAGATATTTCCGATTATGCATATAGCGGAAAAGTAGTAGCGGGAGCGTTTGTCAAATCTTCTTTCAAGAAATTCCGGGATTGTAAAGATTTTGGATTTAAGGTATAACGGAAGTATGCAGATTGCAAAAAATACCATCACAGCTATACCCGTAAGATTATAGTTGAATACAGCCAACCCTGTGTGATACGCATCTCCGGATTGACCGATAAGTGTGGTGCTTGAAATGCTTGCCGCGAAAAGCGAAAGACCTACGACCCACCATGGCATAGAGCGTCCTGCCAAAAAATAAGATTGAGAATCGTCGCTTTTTCCATTTCGGAGTCCCCACCATATTATAAAAAGTAGGTATGCTCCGATTACAGTTAAATCTAATGTACTTATATGAAATTGTTCCACGATATGAAAAGATTTGGTTATTACGCTGCAAAATTAGCATCTATTTAGATTTTTGTTAAACATTTTTTGGCTTAAAGATTATACTTTTTTGAATACTGAATTTGCATCTTAATTATTTTTGTTAATTTTGTAGCATTGAAGTTTAGACAACTCTATTAATAATATTATGGTATAATAATGAAAGACTATCAAAAAGAGATAACTCCTCTTGCGGATGATGACTTATTTATTTTGTTGGATCATCCTAATGCAAAATTTGATTATCCTGTGCACTATCATTCGGATTATGAAATTAATCTTGTTCTTAATGATGAAGGCACAAGGGTGGTCGGGGATAGCGATGAAAAATTTTCAAGTCCGGATCTGGTAATGCTTGGTCCTAATATACCTCATGCTTGGAAAGGGACGAGACAAGAGGGTAATCATGTGATTACAATTCAATTTTCTGAAGAGTTGCTTAACTTTCCTATATTAAATAAGCGTATGTTTGCGTCTATTCGTCAACTATTGATAGAGTCACGAAGAGGACTTACATTCTCCAACGATACGAAGGTGCTAATTGCTGATAAGATATTAAGACTTACTCGGTTACAGGGGTTTCATACGGTGCTTGACTTCCTTTCTATACTTTACGATCTTTCTATTGCCAACAAGGAGATGCTTGTCAGTAACTATTATGACGCAAATGAAGCCTTGACAGCATTCAAGAGTAGGAGAATCACAAAAGTATGCGATTATATTGAGAAAAATTTCCAGGATTCTGTAAAACTGTCGGATGTTGCAAAACTTGTAAATATGTCGGAATCAGCATTCAGCCATTTCTTCAAAAAGAAAACAGGATGTTCTTTTATCGACTATCTTAACAGCGTGAGGATAGGTAAAGCCTCACAAATGTTGATAGATACGACTCACTCAATAAATGAGATTTGCTATTCTTGTGGATTTAATAATTTATCAAACTTTATAAGAATATTTAAAAAGTTTAAAGGACCAACTCCAAGTGAGTATCGCTCAAAGCTTCAGCAGATCCTGATAAAGTATTAGAAAAAGACTTGTTTAAAAATTAATTACTGAAGTTTCGCAAGCTGCACTTCAGTGGTTTAAAGTTTATAGTTTAAGGTTTAAG